>CAYFYW010000383.1:0-2885 GCA_964347425.1 uncultured Nitrospirales bacterium | reverse complement strand
ACGAACAGGATGAATTCGGGGCCAAGAGCCAGCAGAAGGCTGAGGCGGCCATCAAGACGGGTCGCTTCAAGGGTCAGATTGTTCCTTTAAAGAAAAAAGAAGGTTTGAGCTTGGGCAGACTATTAAAATTACTGGCTACTCAGCCCCTTGTCCCGAATCTCAAGGACGCCAGAGACATCAGGGACCTTTTTAAATTTCTGTTATTCTTTTCAAATAAGCGGCCTCAAGGCACTGAATTTACATGGAAGGAAAAATTTGATTACTGGGCTCCATTCTGGGGTATGGTAATAATCGGCTTATCAGGGCTTGTAATATGGAACAAGGTGCTTGCCACAAAGATTTTACCGGGAGAAGTAATAAATTTCTCCCTGATTGCACACAGCGATGAGGCACTGCTTGCCGCACTCTTTTTGTTTATATGGCACTGGTATAATGTCCATTTCTCAATCTCTGTTTTTCCAATGGGGATGGTATTTCTTACTGGATATTTATCAGAAGAACTGATGGTTGAAGAACACTATGAACACTATGTGGAGGTCATGAAAAAGGCAGGGCTTGAACATGAGATACACCCACCACATGGCTCACATCATGCGCCTCCATCTCAAGAGGGGAGACATGCCTCATGAAAAACTTCCTGTTTAAACTGTACATGTTGGGGTTCATGGTCTTAACACTGTATTTTATTGCTATTATATGGAAAGTGACCTTTCATCATATCTTTGAGGAGTATCATGACAGAAAAGAGCTTCTGGAGATAGCAGAAATTAAAGAACAGCAGAAACAGGAGCATAAGAAAACTACATTTGAGAAAATCATACTTGAAAGCGAAGAAAGGGTAAAACATTATCTTGGATACAGGATACTCGAAGAAAAGAGAATAAAAGGGCACTTCCACCATATTGGTTTTGATATCGGCCCTGACAACAGGTCATACTGTGTTGTCTGTCATGGTGACATGCCGCATGATGCTGTAAAGGAATTAAGGGCGTTTCTGAACATGCACGCATTTTTTGTGGGATGCCAGACATGCCATGTAAAACTTGAAGGATCCAGTAAAACAGAAGTCTTTAAATGGTATGACAGATCAACAGGTGAGATAGTTGAAAGTCCTGTTAAAAAATATAAACCCGGTACATACAGAGCTAAAATTATACCCTTTGAGCGTGTTAACGGGGTAATCCAGGCTGTCGATTCTCAAGAAAGGATTGATTTTGCCAGAGAGTTCAGAGAAAGGGAAAAAACTCTTACAGAGGCCCAGAAATCAAGGGCAAAAAAGCTTATACACAATATAGTAAGCAAGCAGCCTTATATTTGCGAAGACTGCCACCAGAAAGAGTCCCCGCTGCTGTCTCTTGAATCCCTCGGATATCCGAAAGAGCGGGTGGACTCTATTTTAGGTACTGAAGTCGTTGGTATGATTGAAAAATATACTGAATTCTACATGCCGAGGATGCTGCTTCCGGGCGAGGCAAAGAAAAAGCAGACCAGAAAACGGGGGAAATAACTGTCCGGTTGTCTGATAATGAAAATCTATGTAAACCTTCCTGTATTATTGGATAAAGTGACTCAAGTACTTGCGTCTTATTGATAAATTTCCATCTGACTTAATCCAAAAACTGCAATAAACCACAGAGGTATGTACCGTATGGTACATACCAGAGGACACAGAGGTCTCAGAGAAATAATTTAAAAAAATAAAATTACATATTTTTGTGTTCCCTGTGCCCCGTTACCTGTTTACTACTTTACGGGGAATTGTGTGGTTAATTGCATTATTTGGGTTAATATATAACCAGGTGAGCAGGATCAATTTGTCAAATTCCCCCAATAAAGGGTAAAATAAAAAAAACTTAATTTTTTTACCTTGAGAAGAAAATTAACTTCTAAAATATCCGGGCTTTATAAAATAACGCTTATAGGCTATTCTTTCTCTTTCTTCTTAGTACTCTCAGTAGTATCAGTAAATCCTGCCTATGGAATCAGACTCACAAATGTTATACACCTTTTTGATATTACCCATAATTTCAGCCAGCCCAGTGACGTCTCGGTCTCAAAAGACGGACTGATATATGTAGTGGACGGTGTAAACAACAAAATCAAAGTCTTTAATAAAAATGGTAAATTTGTATATTCCTTTGGAAGAAAGGGCCTGAGGAACGGTGAATTCCGATTTCCATTAGGAATTGACCTTGATAGTGCGGGCAGGGTTTATATTGCAGATTCAGGCAATCACAGGGTGCAGATATTAACCCCGCGTGGTAAATTCATAACGCAGATTAAGATTCCGTCCAAGAATCGCAATTTAGCAGAACCCACCGATGTTGCAGTTGATGAATCCAGGAACAGATGTTACGTAGTCGACAACAACAACCACTATATTCTTGAATACGACCTCTCAACTCTGCAGCTTACAAAAACCCACGGCGCACCCGGCCCGGAGGAGCGCGAATTCAGATTTCCTTTTCTTATGACCCTCGACAAAGATAAATATCTTTATATAGTAGATGTTGTCAATACGAGAGTGCAGGTATTTAATCCTGATGGTCTGTTTGTTACAATCATTGGCGGATGGGGCGTAGAAAAGGGTCTGTTTTTCAGACCCAAAGGTGTTGCTGTTGATAAAAATAACCGGGTATATGTAAGCGACGGTTATATGGGTGTAATTCAGGTATTTAACTCAGCCGGTGAGTTTTACTCTGCGCTTGGTGACCCGAAAACAAACACTCTAAAGAAATTCAGATCTCCTACCGGTATCTTCATAGATGACAATAACAGGCTTTATGTTGTGGAAATGTTTGCAGAAAAAGTAAGCGTCTACAGTATAAAAGGCAATACAAAGTGACTAAAAATTCAAATATCGAATATCAAAATTCCAAATTGCT
>CAYFYW010000382.1:0-15838 GCA_964347425.1 uncultured Nitrospirales bacterium | reverse complement strand
GACAGGAGATATTAATGTAATTGACAAGCCACATTTTTCATTAATGAAGGACGGAGCGATTGTCTGCAATTCAGTCCACTTTAATGTTGAAATTGCAATAGATAAACTGAAAAAGATGGCCAAAAAAAGGCGGGTAATAAGGGATTTTGTTGAAGAATTTACATTAAAAAATGGCAGAAGGATATACTTACTCGGTGAGGGAAGGCTCATAAACCTCGCGGCAGCAGAGGGACATCCCTCAGCAGTTATGGATATGAGCTTTGCCAACCAGGCGCTTGCGGCCGAATATCTCGCCCGAAAAGGTAAGTCGCTTAAAAAAGATGTATACGGCGTCCCCTCAAAGATTGATGCTGAAATTGCATCTCTTAAACTTTCTTCAATGGGGATAAAAATAGACAGGCTCACAGCCGAGCAGAAAAAATATCTCAGCAGCTGGGAGATGGGAACGTAGCTGGAGCGATGAGGTGAAAGAGTCAAAGAAGTGATGGAGTGTGCGAGGTACTCTCATATCGCTTTAAGCGCCTCTATTATACTTTTTATGGCCCTTCTGTTCCACAGAATAGATACATGATTTGCCCTTAAATTATGGTGTTTTGATGCCCAGGGCAGCAATGAACTTTTTGCGGATACAAGCCCGTCACCTTTTCCCGGCATTATTTCCTCCATAACCAGGAAAGAGGGGATGATCTTGAGCAGGGAATCAGGAATCGAAAGTAATGGTTTCTGGTACATCTTTTTGCCTGTTCTTTTCCATATATAAATGGTCAACAGCCTGGGCTCTGTCCCTCCGAATGAAATATAGCTTACGCCTTTTTGAGGACAATCAGTCAGGTTTTTAAAAAAAGCAGAGTCCGGCAGAAGCTCTTTCAGGGCATTACCCTGAAGTAAATCAGCGCTATTTTTAATGGCCCTGGAAATTGTGCGGTGTGTATCTTCAGGCAGAATACTCTTCAGAAAAAAAGAAAAGGGCCTGAGATATTTTTCGAGCCCGGCAATCGAACTGCCCGCATGAGGCGTTGAAATTGTTATAAGCGCCCTTATCCCCGGTCTCTTCCTCTGCATAAACTTTCTCGCAATAAGACCTCCCCGGCTGTGTCCGATGAGTACTACAGGACTTTCAGGGAAAAGCCTTTTCGATATCGTCAGAACTTCATTGAGTTCCTCCACACCATGATGTATTGGCCCCGCTGGCCTTCTTTGACTCCAACAGATTATGTTAAAGCCCTCACCTGTTAGAGCGCTCCAGAGACTGTCCATTTTCTCTGGTACCTCGCCCATAGAAATCTTTCCGGTCTTTTTTGATAGGCAGGGTTTAGACCTTGTTGCAGCAAAAATCTTAAGGGGGACGCTTCTGGCAAAGATTTTTGTGTTTAAAGGATCAACCCAGATGGCTTTTTCCATCCCTAGACCATGTATAAGTATGACAGCTGGCTTATCCTTTTGCCCCTTAAAAATAGATATGTCCAGATCCATGCCGCTTCCTCCCGATCGTTATTTTACACCACTAATAAAGTTGCTGTTTTGAAGAACTTTGCGCATCTCATTAACACACTGAAATTTCGGTTCGAGATATGGCATTATAGATGTGAACTTCCTTGAGAAAAATAAATGAAATGGTAATTACTCAGGTTATTAGGTTCACCGTTCACGGTTTGTCGCCCTGCGATCTCCATATTTCTTGAGATAGTCGATGAATCCGCTCGTTCAATCTTCATCGCTCTCTAACCTTGAACTATGAACCCTTGAACTGTGAACCTGAGTAGTTACAAGAAATGTAACATTATTAATATGGAATTTTCTGTAATAATCCCCTTATTCAACGAGGAACAAAACTTGCCGATTCTTCAAGAAAGACTCCATTCGGTCTGCGAAAATATCTCATCTTCATATGAAATTATTTATGTGGATGATGGAAGTACAGACGCTTCTCTCGAGGTTTTAAAAGAACTGAAAACAATTTATCCCCCAATTAGGATAATTTCTTTGCGTAGAAATCGGGGCCAATCAGAGGGTTTATTTGCCGGGTTTAAAGCGTCAAAAGGAAAATGGATCATTACACTTGATGCAGATTTGCAGAATCCTCCTGAGGAGATTCCCAAACTTTTCGAGTTTAAAGATAGTTTTGATTTCATTACCGGTGTAAGGCAGGGAAGAAGGGACAGCCTTCTAAAAAAAATCTCCTCTAATGTTGCAAGGGTCTTTAGATGGCTCATTTTGAAAGATATCACACAAGACACCGGCTGCTCTCTCCGCATGTTTAAAACGGAAGTTGTAGAGCACCTTCCCTATTTTAAGAATTTTCATAGATTTTTTACTTTCCTGGCGAGACACGCGGGTTTTGAGGTTAAAGAAATACCTCTCAGGCACGACCCGCGCAAATTCGGTAAATCAAAATACGGGGTTCTTCAAAGAGCAGGGGAGGGGATTTTTGATCTCATAGGGGTCTTCTGGTTAAAAAGGAGGCTTATGCATCACGAAGGTAACCACGAATACTAAAGTCCTCCGGCCTGCTGCCGGTTTTTCATGGGAATTTTTTCGAGTTTTTCAAAAAACATTGATCCTTTCTATATTGCCGTCACTCTTCAAATAAACAACATTTATTATCCGTGCATTCCTGATTATTCTGTCACACAGTTTACAGGGTACTCCATCAGCAAAGTCTCCGTTTTCCTCAAAGCCTGCAATGTAAACGCTCGCCCCCTTCATTCTCTCAGGGCTGGCGTTAATAATCGCATTCTGTTCGGCATGTACGGCCTCACAGAGTTCGTATCTCTCCCCTGAGGGAATGTTGAGTTCCCTTCTCTTACACCTCTGAACATCAATGCAGTTTTCCATGCCGCGGGGAGAACCGTTATAGCCCGTGCTTATTATAACGTTATCTTTAACTATAACAGCCCCGTATTTCCTCCGCAGGCAGGTTGATCTTGACGAGACCACTTTTGCAATCTCAATAAAATACGTATCCCAATCAGGACGCAACCCGTCCTCCATCTGAACATATCTGCCACTTAATCGGTTTCATTAGCTCTCTGGATGCATCCATCTCATCATAGCACATAATGAAATTCCAATAACAAAATCCCCTATGTTAATAATTGGAAAAACGAGTAATTAAGTCATTGAGTCATTAAGAAATTGAGTTCTTTTAATAACGTAATGACTGAATAACTTAATAACTTAACACGGAGCTTGGAATTAGATGGAAAACTACGCACTAATTTGATTCGTTATTTGGTCTATGACTCGCAGAGTGCCTGGGGTCTGCAATTTATGAAAATCACCCTACCCTTACCTTCCAGCCAGTCTTATCCTTTTTATCTTCAAGAATAATTCCTTTATCTTCAAGCTCTTTTCTTATTCTATCAGCTAAGTCCCATTCTTTCCGCTGTCTTGCTTCCTGTCTTTCGGAGATTTTATCAAGAATGTCTTTTTCAGAAAACCCGATATTCCTTACCTTCATCAAGGACCTATACCATTCTTCCGGAGCCCTCTGGAATATATTAAGAACCCCGCCTAATTCACTAAGGGTTTCTTTTGCTTTTAGCACGATTTCCCTTGCTTCCTGGCCGGATGGTCTACCGTCAAGGAATTTGTTTACCCCCCTTACAAGTTCAAAGACATAACCCACAGCAAGCGCGGTATTGAAATCATCATCCAGAGCCTCCTTGAATTTCTCCTTCGTGGACGACAGAAGGCTTGTAATTTCATCTGAAGCAGGGGACTTGCCTCCGGCATGTTCTGTGTCAATAAAATCGTTAATCCTCACGATTGTTGAATAATACCTGTCAATAGAAATTTCCGTCTCATTTAATTGAGCGTCAGAAAATTCTATCGGGCTTCTGTAATGTGCTGAAAGGAGAAAGTATCTAACGACTTCAGGATCATATTTTCCCAGAATTTCCCTGACAGTAAAAAAATTGCCGAGAGATTTAGACATCTTTTCCTTGTCAACAGTTATAAACCCGTTATGTATCCAGTACCTTACAAAAGGTTCACCCGTAAGGGCCTCGCTCTGGGCTATCTCGTTTTCATGGTGAGGGAAGATAAGGTCAGCTCCACCGCCATGGATATCAAAACTCTTGCCAAAATACTTCATGGACATTGCACTGCATTCTATGTGCCAGCCTGGCCTTCCGGGTCCCCAGGGACTCTCCCAAGATGGTTCGCCCTCCTTGGAAGCCTTCCACAAAGCAAAATCGAGGGGGCTCTTTTTTTTCTCATCAACATCAACTCTTGCCCCGGCCATCATTTCCTCCAGATTTCGTTTTGAGAGTTTTCCATAACCGGAAAATTTGTTAATCTCAAAATATACATTACCGTCAACAGCATATCCAACGCCTTTATCTACAAGCCTCTTTACAATATCAATCATCTCGTCTATATGTTCTGTTGCCTTTGGCTCCACATCAGCCCTGCTCACGCCAAGCCTGTCCATATCACCATAAAATTCCTCTGTATATCTTTTTGCTATTTCATCCGTAGATACTTTTTCCTGCGCTGCCTTTGCAATTATCTTGTCGTCTACATCAGTTATATTCCTTACGTGATTTACCCTGAACCCCCTGTATCTCAGATATCTTTTTATCACATCAAAAACAATTGCGCTTCTTGCATGTCCGAGGTGACTGACGTCATAAGCAGTTATTCCACATACATACATATTAACCTCTCCGGAAGTCAGCGGCACAAACTCCTCTTTCTTCGCTGTCAGCGTGTTAAAAATTCTCATTTTTCTGCCCCTCTCCTCACGTTTGTCTATAGCATCTATCCTCTTCATGGTCTCACTGATTTTTGACTCCAGGTCCTCAAGCTTTTCCGATATGGGGTCCGGGAAATGGTCCATGACCTCTACCAGGCCTTCTTCTGTAGTCATCCTGATAATTTTCTTTTTGGTTATCCTGCCGGGTACACCGACAACAGTAGTGTTATCCGGGATTGATTTAAGCACAACCGAGTTAGCGCCTATTTTTACATTATTCCCGACTGCTATTGCCCCAAGGATTTTTGTTCCCGTACCAACAACGACATTATCACCTAACGTCGGATGTCTTTTCCCTCTTTCCTTGCCTGTTCCACCGAGTGTAACGCCCTGATAAAGGGTAACGTTTTTCCCTATCTCTGAGGTCTCACCTACCACAACACCCATACCGTGGTCAATGAAAAACCCCTCTCCAATCTTTGCGGCCGGATGTATCTCTATCCCTGTAAGAAACCTTCCAATGTGGGATAAGAGCCGGGGAATCAGTGGAATACGGACTTTCCAGAGATTGTGGATGATTCTATGCAGTAAAATCGCATGAAAACCGGGGTACGTAAAAATGACCTCGAGTGCGTTAGTAGCTGCAGGATCTCTTTCAAACACCGCCTGATAATCGCATCTTATATCACGCCAAAAACCCATATGAGGTATTATACTATAAAAAAAGTAGCAAGAAGAGAGAAGCGGTCATCTGTGGTTCTTTCACCTGTAATTCACAAATTCCATGTGAATCCCTAAATCTTTACCTTTCAAAAGGTTAATTACAGACTGGAGGTCGTCTATCTTCTTTGCCTTTATGCGCACCTGGTCCTTCCGGATTTCAGATTGAACCTTGAGTTTTGAACTTTTTATTATTTTCACAATCTCTTTAGCTTTTTCAGTTGGAATCCCCTGCTGAAGACTTATAATCTGCTTAACAGTACCCGAGAGCGCAGCCTCAATTTTTCCGTAAACCAGTGACTTCAGAGACACCTTCCTCTTAACCAGTTTACCCTGGAGTATGTCGATTACACTTTTCAGCTTATATTCATCATCGGATAGAACAAGAATCTCATTTTTGGACCTATCAAGTTCAATACTGCTTTTACTGCCTCTGAAATCAAATCTTTGACTGATTTCTTTCAATGCCTGCAGCACGGCATTTGATACCTCCTGGAGATCCACCTTGCTGACAATATCAAAGGAGTGTTCAGTCGCCATTATTACCACCTTCCTTTTATAAATAATTTACAGAAACCCAAATTGAGCGATATACTTCTGTGAAGTCGGAGCGACCCTCCGATTGAGTCGACTAAACCCCGGCTCGCAGTGTATCATGATACCAAAGAGAGCCTTTAATAAGGAAGCACATTGTCATACAAAAAAAGATGGCCACGAATATGCATTTGTAAAAAAATAAATAATGGTTCTTTCGTAAAAAATTTAGCAACTCAAAAACAAATTAAAAATCAAATATCAAAGATAAAAATGACAGATTACATTGCAAGCAATTTAATGGTCAGTTCAACTTAAACACGAAAGATGGTTAACTTCAGAAAGGGGTCAGCATGCCTATAAATTCCGTATCTAAGAAGAATAAGAGACAATCGTTATCTGTTCTGGTATCTATAGCAGTAATCTTTATTTTTGTTAATGTAGCGTACGCCCAAAAGAACCTTTATGTTAAGCCGGAGCAGAATTTCCTCTGGTCCGTTGAAACTGAAAGAAACACCGTTTATCTGCTGGGCTCTATACATGTCCTGAGTGGCAATTCTTACCCCCTCCCTAAAGCAATTGAAAACGTTTATGATTGTTGTGAAAAAATAGTATTCGAAACAGACCTGGATGGCATGAATGGCCCGGCTTCACAGAAGAAAATGATGACTCTCGGCCTTTATCCGGAAGGTCAAAGACTGATACAGAATATATCTGCACGGACATATGGATTACTGAAGGATAAAGTAGGAGCGACGGGTCTGCAGATGGTTCAATTTGACCGCTTCAAGCCGTGGCTTGCCGCCTTAACATTAACTTCAATAGAGCTTCAAAAGCTGGGGTTCGATCCAAATAGCGGCGTAGACAGGTACTTTTTTAATAAAGCTAAAAAAGATAAAAAGGAGATGATTTTTCTGGAAACCAACGAAAACCAAATAAATTTAATAGCTAAAATGAGCAGGCGCAATCAGGAATTGTTTCTCAGGGAAGCGTTAAAAGAACTCGAGGTTATAGGAACAATGTCTTCTGATATGGTAAAATTCTGGAAAAGTGGTGACGTTGATAAATTAGAATCAATTATAAAAATAAGCTTCAATGAGTTCCCTGATATCTACAATCGCTTTTTTGTTCAGAGAAACAAGAGATGGATTTTAAAGATCGAAAAATTGATGAAGCATTATGATGATGTTCTCATAATTGTCGGTTCCGGTCATTTTGTCGGAGCAGACAGCATAGTAGAACTTTTAAGGAAAAAAGGCTATAAAGTAAAGAAAAGATAATTCCAGCCTCAAACAACAGCATTGTTTGTTCGACATGTTTAATGATATAACAATGGGCAATGCCCCGCTGGATTCTCGAGAATTCCATCACTGGTTCATCGGCGACATAAAGAAGTGGTGTACAGACAGCGAGCGTCCTTTTGAACGGGATCGGTACCGGCTGAGGTATACAAAAGATATCGAATTCAAATGGGGGGTACTCAAGAAGGGAGAAGAACGCCCGGACTGGGCACCCTGTTCAAACGGTACCGCTTTTAGTATTCTCGTTAAGGGGCATTTTATCTATAAATTTCGTAATGCAAAAAACCCTTCAGACCTGGTTCAATACGAACTTAAATCCGTAGGCGATTACATCATGTGGAAGGAGGACGTAGAGCATCACTGGGAAACGAAGGAGGATTCCGTACTCCTTACTATACGCTGGAAAGAAAGAATGGGTGAACCCATGACGCGTGTTCAAGACCAAAAAAATATATAACTTTTTTGCAGAAATCAGTGTGTATGGTACTATACCTATTATTAAACGCAGAGGGAAAACACTGAAAAAGTATATTTTTGGAATCTTACTAACCCAAATAATGCAGATATTGTTCAAAAATGTATTTAACTCGATGATTTCATTAAAATTAGCTTTATTCATTATATCCACTAAAATATACCGTAATACCAAAATTGAAACGTACACTAATGTATCGAAAAATACATTTTTCCCCAACACCTGCATTATTCTAATCGCATTTTTTGGGTTAATAATCGGATATTTAGGTTTAAATGGAGTCAGCCCCTGTTTTGCCTCAGACAGGTTAGGCTGTCTTACATGCCATAGATACCCTGGTCTCACAAAACACGAAAAGCCTGACCAATTTAAAGTGCTTCACATTGATGAGGAAAAGCATCTGAATTCTCCGCACGGTAAAGTCGATTGCAGACAGTGCCATATTCAGATAAACAGAATCCCGCACACCGATGAGACCGACGTTGATTGCACCACCAGATGTCATTTTGAAGATAAAGAGAAGATAGTGGCCATGAAACCATCTTTAAGCACATTCCACAAAGAAGAAAGATTTGCCATTACAAGTTTAGAGGACAAAACATCCTGCAGGGTTTGCCATCCCCTATATCCACATAGCAGAAACATTAAGACAAGGGCCCTTGTTAATATGCATACAGGGTTTATGCTCTGTGAAGTATGCCATCTAAAAAAGGAAAATCTGGACAATTTAACATATGAATGGAAAAGCCCTGAAAGTGTTGAATTTACCGGCGACCCTTATGGCACACACCAAAAGCATGAAACAGCGAAAAACAGACGGGCTGAAAATGTAATATCCAGAATGTTAAGAATATTCTCCTCAGAGGAAAAACTCCCTAAAGAAACCAAAACAGAATATTCAATATCGAGGATAGCGATTTTTTCAGTCGTAGAAGACGAAAAAAGGATATTAATTAATACCCGTGACAATGACAGGGCAAAGGAATTTAGGGCCCGGGAGAAAAATCTGTCTCCTGAAGACAAGGAGAAAGAACTAAAATATTTTCACAAGGATATAGCAAAGAAAGAAATTAGCGTGGCCTGTAATGAATGTCACTCTCCAGACGGTATACTGAATTATGAAAAACTCGGTTTTGACGAAAAAAAGACCAAGGATCTGCAATACCTGAATATTAAAAGTCTGGTAACAAAATATGATGTCTTTTACCTGCCCAACCTTTTCGGACAGTAAAGTTATCGGTCATAATCCCGTCCTTTTTTACTTCTTCTCAAAAAATCTGTAGTACGGTTCCCAGTAGAGTCTCCTTACCGCCCGTACAAAACTGATTACCCCTCCCTGAAAAGAGTCAGACAGAGAATACAACGTAGGCACCACCACGAGGGTAAGGAACGTTGCGGTCATAAGCCCAAATATCACAACGATGGCCATGGAGCGCCACCAGTAACTGGACTCGCTAACCCATGATATTTCCCACAAGTGGAAATCAAAGGACACACCTGTCACCATCGGCATCAGGCCCAGTATAGTCGTAACAGCCGTGAGAAGTACTGGCCGCAGACGGGTAGCCCCGCCTGACACCACAGCATCTTCCAGATCCATTCCCCGCTGTCTCAGTTTGTTGATATAATCAACAAGCACTATGCCGTTGTTTACGACGACCCCGGCCAGAGATATCACCCCTACGCCTGTCATGATAATTCCAAACGGAGAATGCAGTACCGTCAGGCCGAGGAACGCACCGCCGAGCGAAAGTACTACTGATGTCATGATAATGAAAGGCTGCAGCACTGAATTGAACATCGTAACGAGAATAAGAAATATCAGAAAGAGTGCAACCACAAAGGCCTTTGACAGAAAATCTTCAGACTCCTTCTGGAACTCAAACTCACCGGTAAACCTGAGCTTGTACCCTGGGGGCAGGGGGAACTCCTTAATCAGATCTTCTGCCTGGGCTCTTGCGACCGGGCCGGGAATCTTTGTCTCATCCACATTGGCTTTCACGGTAACCACCCGTTCATTGTCTATCCTGACAATGTCGCCCAGGCTCCCGGCCTGGTCTATTGCGGCAAGCGTTGTAAGCGGCACAAGCCTGCCGCCCGGAGCTGGTATCAGCAGCTCCCTGAGAACATCGGTAACCCTGCGCTTCGGGTCAGAGAGCTGCACCGTTATGTCGTAGTCCTCGTCCTCTTCCCTGTATGTTGATATATTAAGACCGTTGTACCCCGTCTTAAGGGCAAAACCTATTGAATCAGTTGAAAGCCCGAACAGGGCGGCACGCTGGCGGTCTATCCTTACCCTGACAGACGGTGTGCCCTCTACATAATCGTCCCTGATATCCTCAACAAAGGGCACCTGCTCAATTATCCTGCTAACTTCTCCGGCCAGCCGGCCAAGGACCCTGAAATCAGTGCCCGATATCTCAATGTTAATCGGCTCACCGGTAGGCGGCCCTTCATGACCCTCGGCAACCGTCACCCTTCCGCCGGGAATCTCATTTACCCGGTTCCGTACCTCTTCCACAATATCCGAGGCAGGTACCCGGCGGTCTTTAAGGTCAATGAACTCAATTCCCACATAATTCGGAGTGGTCTGTTCAAAGGACATGCCTGCTGAAGGAAAGGCCACCGACTTCGCATAGACATACTCTATGTTCTCAAGGTCACTAGGACCCAGGTAATCATCTCCGCTTATTTTTTCATGCTTTTTCAGGCCGTAGGATTCACGGTAAATATCGTTAATCGCTCGAAGGGTATTATTGTCCTCAATATCCTCGACCCCGTTTATACGCATCTCAACCTGTTTAACCACATGGTCGCTGTAGTCAAGATCAGCGCCCTCGGGCATGTCAATATTTACGTACATCTGTTTGGGATCAATGTGCGGGAAGAACTCAATCGGCTTTTCAATTCCCACCACCAGTAGCCAGACCTGATAGAGAATGATCATCACTAAAAAAGAAGTGAGAATAACCACCATGCGATGCCTGAGTGCGTTTCTGAGAAAACGCGAATAAAGAGTAAGCACAGGCCCTTTTATCTCTGCCGGCTTCTGTCCTGCAGCCTGTGCCTCATCGGGGCTAAGGCTGTAGCCAAAAACTTTCTTCGTCATCACGAAGAAGGAGGCAAGCGCCGGGTTTATCACCATGGCAACAAACAAACTTGAAGACAACGTGACAATCAGTGTAACCGGCAGGTAACCCATGAACTCACCCATTATCCCGGGCCAGAAAAGCATGGGAGAAAATGCGGCAAGCGTGGTCATTGTTGCGCCAATTACAGGATAAGCCACTTCAGAGGTGGCACGCATGGCCGCCTGGATTCGCGGCACGCCCTGTTCCATATAGCGATAAATATTCTCCACGATAACGATCGCGTTATCAACGAGCATGCCCAGGGCAAGTGTCAGACTGAAAAGCACCACCATGTTAAGTGTAATACCCAGTCCGTAGAGCACAGTGAAAGAAAGAAGCATTGAAAAAGGGATCGACAAACTCACGAGTACGGCATTCCTCAGGCCCAGCACAAAGAGAAGGACCACGACCACCAGCACAAGCCCTGACATAATGTTGTTCTCAAGGTCAGCGACCATCAGACGTATATCTCTCGCCTTATCCATAACCTTGGTGATCTCGGTACCCCTGGGCCAGCCAGGCTTGAGGCCGGTAAGTATCTCATCAACCCTGTCGGTTATCCTGATAATGTTTTCACCTGACCGCTTTTTGACAGCTATATTTACCGATTCCCTGCCGTTCAGGCGCGAGCGGTCTGCTTCGTCTTTAAAACCATCTACCACATGCGCAAGGTCCTTAAGATAAACCGGCTGTCCGCCGTGGGTCCCCACAACCAGGCCGTATATCTCTTCAGGGGTGCTGAACTCACCCGGCACCCTTAGCTGAAAACGACCGTCGCCCAATCGTATGGCCCCTCCCGAGACATTCTGGTTCTCACTGGAGACCACGTTTTCAAATGCAGTAATGGGGATGCTGTAAAAGGCGAGTTTTTCCGGCATCACTTCAATGCGTATCTCGCGCTCACGTGCTCCTGCTATATCAACATCGAGGACACCGGGTACGGCCTCAATTTCGTCTTCTATCTCATCTGCTATTGCTTTCAGGCATGGATTGCCGCAGGTGCCGCTCAGAGAAAAGACCACGATTGGCATCTCGGAGAAATTTACCTCAAATACCGAAGGGTCATCTTCGAGGTCGGACGGCAGATCGTTCTTTGCCTCATCCACCTTGTTCCTTACTTTTTCAAGGGCGTCGTCGATGTCCACACCGGTTAGGAACTCGATGCTTATCGAGGAGTCGCCCTCCGAGCTTACAGAGCGTACCTTTTTAACTCCGTCAAGGCCCTTGAGTTTCTTTTCAATGGGGATTGTGATAGAAGTCTCTATGTCGGACGGCGAGACACCCTTGTAGCTTGTCGATACAAATACATAGGGTATCGTTATGTCAGGCTCGCTTTCCCTGGGCAGGACAGTATAGCAGTAGGCGCCGAAGACCAGAATTATCACGGCCAGCACGATTACGCTTATCCTCTGGCGTACGGCAGTGTCAGAGAGTATCACTTGAAAAGGTCCTCCGGTTCGGTAATTGTGCGCACTACGTTGACTTCCTGTCCCTCATCAACGCTCCGATGGCCCACGACGATCACACGGTCTCCTTCTTCAATGCCCCTTGCAATCTGCACTCTCCAGCCTTCAAGAATTCCTGTCTCCACAATTCTCACGTGAGCCTTGCCGTCTTTTTCCACATAAACGAACTGCTCATCCCCCTGCGAAATGACAGAGTACAGGGGAACAGATACGCTGTTGGATAGCTCTTTTTTTATTATGTCCACCCTGGCAAACATACCGGGAAGTATTTCGCCCTCTCTGTTCTCAACCTCTATCTCAAGCCTGTACAGGTGTGCAAAGGATTCGGGACTTTTTGACAGGAACAGCTTTCTTCCACGGACGGTTCTGCCTCCCAGTGCATCGATAGTCAAATCAAAGTGTGTGAGTTTCCTCACCGCGTCCACATCAGACTCAG
This sequence comes from uncultured Nitrospirales bacterium, assembly GCA_964347425.1. Lineage (GTDB taxonomy): Bacteria > Nitrospirota > Thermodesulfovibrionia > UBA6902 > BMS3Bbin08 > CAYFYW01. The sequence goes on along the minus strand of CAYFYW010000382.1, from coordinate 3,076 downwards.
GGATACCGACACTTACCTTTACACGGTCTAATTCAAGTATTTGACCCACCGGATCCTGAACGTTAAGATAAAGCCCTTCCTCGGCGTCAATGCGGTTCATAACACCGGAAATCGGGGACTTGATACTGCATCTCTCAAGCCTGAGTTCTGCATTTTTCAGAGCGGCTCTCAGTGACTCTACATTGGCAATTTCATCATCAAGCCGTGCCCTGGTTATCAGCCCCTCCTCAAACAGATCCCCTGCCCTGTTAAGGTTCTTCTCGGCGAGATTGTATTTTGCCCGAATAGAGGAGAGTTCGTTTTCATAATCACGCGAATCAATGCGCGCAATAAGGTCGCCTTTTTTTACAGCGTCGCCTTCTTCTGCCATAAGCTCAACCACCTTGCCTGACACCTCGGCGAGTACGTTCAGCACAACCCACGGCTCAACCTGAGCTGGAAGACTCAGACGGTCACGTATGGGCATGGGTGTCACATCGAGCACCACAACATTAACCGGGGGGCGCTTTTTGTGAAGAGAGGCGAGATTTTCTGCCGTGACGCGCTCCCTTTCACCACTTATGTGAGCAAATAGCCCTGTGATAATCAAGATAAGCAGGATAAGGAAAAGGGCTGGCAGCATGCCCCACAAACGCTTCTGTAGTCTATTTCTGATAGTCATCGGTTCCTGATCCATATTCGGATTATCGTACTTCTATCCTAAACCTTATAACATTTCTTTATGAAATGACTTTGTAATAAGACAAAAGTCTTTTAGTATATTACATTTTTGACATAAAAATAAAGCCCCGACAACCAGTCAATATTCCTCTGACGACCCGACAAAGTGGGTCTGCAGAACCGAAAGCTCACCGTTCAGCAGCACAGGGAAGTGATTTGGAGTTAAAGGTTGACCCTGAACCTTCTGAGTCTGAGAGCATTTGTTACGACCGTAACTGAAGACATCCCCATTGCTGCTGCTGCGAACATGGGATTCAGGAGTATGCCGAAGAACGGAAAGAGTATACCCGCAGCAACAGGTATCAATATCGAGTTATATGCAAATGCCCAGAAGAGGTTCTGCTTTATATTCCTTAGCGTTGCTTTTGAAAGGGCTATGGCTGCCACAACTCCCCTCAGGTCACCGCTAATCAGGGTGATATCAGACGCCTCCATTGCAACGTCAGTGCCTGTTCCAATAGCAATCCCTATGTCAGCCTGTGCAAGGGCCGGTGCATCATTTATGCCGTCGCCAACCATGGCAACGATCTTGTTCTCTCCCTGAAGTCTTCTGACCTCTTTTGCCTTGTCCTCAGGAAGCACCTCGGCAATCACCCTGTCAATGCCCGCCAGTTTTGCAATAGCCATGGCAGTCCTTCTGTTGTCACCGGTTATCATTGCAACTTCCACCTTAAGTTTACGCAGGGTCTTTACCGCTTCACGGGAACTCTCCTTTAGTGTGTCGGCAACAGCAACAATGCCTGCAGCAATTCCGTCCTTCGCCACATACATAGGGGTCTTGCCCTGATTTGATAATTCCTCAGCATAATGCACAAGGTCTCTTATGTCTATGCTCTCGTCAGCCATAAAATCCGCATTGCCGAGATGAACAGTCTTTCCGTCAATTCTTGCCTTAATGCCGTGCCCTGGCACAGCCTGAAAATCAGAAGGGTTTGTAAGCCCTATGCCTTTTTCCCCGGCCTTCTTCAGAATTGCCTCCCCGAGGGGATGCTCGGAGCCTTTTTCAGCAGAGGCGGCAAGATGCAATATTTCACCGTCTTCAACTTTTAACTTTTCATTTTCAACGATTTCGGTTACAACAGGTTCCCCTCTGGTCAGAGTGCCTGTCTTGTCAAAGACGATTGCATTTATTTTTTGTGCTGTCTCAAGCGCCTCTCCACCCCGTATTAATATACCGTTTTCAGCTCCCTTGCCTGTGCCGACCATTATGGATGTCGGCGTAGCAAGCCCCAATGCGCAGGGACAGGCAATTATGAGAACCGCAATAAAATTCAACATCGCATATGTAAAAGCAGGCGCCGGACCAAGGAAAAACCAGATAATAAAGGTAATAGTGGCAATAGCTATAACAGCAGGAACGAATATGGATGCAATTTTGTCAGCAAGTCGGGCAATTGGTGGCCTGGATCCCTGAGCCTCCTGAACCATGTTGATAATCTGCGAGAGCATGGTATCCCTGCCAACCCTGGTAGCCTCAAATATGAACGAGCCTGTTTTATTGATGGTAGCTCCGACAACCTCGTCACCGATATTTTTTTCACCGGGTATGGATTCACCTGATATCATGGATTCATCCACTGATGAATAACCTTTATTAATAACACCGTCAACAGGGACCTTCTCACCCGGCCTGACCAGTATCGTGTCACCAATTTCCACTTCTTCCACCGGGATATCCTTTTCCTGTCCGTTTCTGACAACCCTGGCTGTTTTTGCCTGAAGCCCTATGAGTTTTTTTATTGCCTCTGACATCTGACCTTTTGCCCTTGCCTCCAGGAGTCTGCCAAGCAGGATAAGCACTATAATGGCTGCGGCTGTATCAAAATACACCTCTGCAGAATAACCCTTTATCTCAAAAAGCCACGGGAAAAAAGTTGCCGTTACACTGTAGATATAGGCGGCTGACGTTCCGACTGCTATAAGGGTGTTCATATTCGTTGTCCTGTGCCGGGCAGCAGCCATTGCACCAGTGTAAAACTGCCAGCCGACCCAGAACTGAACAGGTGTCTGGATCAAGAACTGAATAAGGAAACTTGTCTGTTTCGGTATCTCAATAAGCGCTGACAGGCCCGTCCTCTCCCAGTATACAAGCAGAAAAAGCGGAATGGTCAATACCGCACCGACAGCAAGCCTCTGCTTGAGTTTACTGTAGTCTTTTTCCCGTTCCCTCTTTTCCTTCTCAACGATGTCCTCACCCCGTTCAACTTCAACAATGTCATACCCCATATCTTTGAGAGCCTTTTTAAAATCTCTCATTCCAACCTGCGCAGGCATATATTCAACAGTGGCTTTTTCGGTTGCCAGGTTAACCGAGGCCGAAAAAACTCCGCTTAATGAAGAAAGGGCATTCTGCACC
>CAYFYW010000381.1:0-4128 GCA_964347425.1 uncultured Nitrospirales bacterium | reverse complement strand
CAGAGTAGAAGACACTCTCAGTACATCCTGTCGTGCCTGTCTCGATGTCACGGTTAAAACCATATAAGTTACCATAGTACCACCCGATAAGGGGGCTGGTCCCACAAGCATCACCACTGCCCTGACCCACGAGCCAGAAATCGTTTTCAATGTTGAATTCCTTTCTCCAGCCACCGCTGTCAAAGCAGTAGTTGTAGCCGGCAAGGCTCACGACAGCAGTCATTGTTGTTCCTGACGGACCTATGTCCGTAACGCTGATTCCTGTTGAAGTCCCGTCGTAGCGGTTGCTGTTAGGGATGGTACCTGGCCCAAAAGTATCACCTTCTGTATAGAAATCCCCTGCATCAGCCCAGCCATCACCTGTCTCGATCTCTTCCAGGCTGTCAGCTTCCATAAGCCTGACCAATTTATGCGTGGTATATGAATTGTCATACTGATAGTCGTATCCCGACCCATCCAGACGGGCATCTATATGCCATATCAGCAAGCCGTCGGTGGGATACGTTGTGTCGTTATCGGATCGATGGCGGTTCTGAATCATGAAGAATTCTGCAAACTGATTTCCGGGGGTGGCACCCGGCATGACCACGACAGCGTCCTGCGAAGAGCCGGATGCATTCAGGGTAGCAGTGTGAGTACCTGAACTATATGTAGTCGGGCTAATCCAGTCCAGGACAAATTTGCTGAAGCAATTATGGTCTCCCCACTTGGCGTCCATCATATCCAGGCCGCCTACTCCCCCATCGGGTCCAACAGTATCGTCATAGTCGTACAGATCCGGAAGACCCAGGGCATGGCCTGTTTCGTGCATCGCGGTTTTTGGTGAAAAAGTTCCGGGATAAGGCCTGGCTTCCGCCTGCCAGGAATATGTGGAGAGCTTTTTGCCGTCAAGGGTGTATGATGAGTCCTGAAATCTTGTCATGTATCCCCACCAGAATGATCCCCATCCGGTGTCCGGCCCTGTCCAGATTACTAAAAAATAATCTATCTTGCCGTCACCGTCATTGTCGTATTGTGCAAAGTTATGTCCCAGAGAGTTGTAATAATTAAGGACCTCTTTGATAAGGTTCTCTCTGCCTGCAACACTTTCAACGACACTGCTTCTCGGATAGGCCGTGGTATACCAGCCGCCTACATTGCCCTGTATATCCAGCTGACTATATGACGAACGGTCGTAGTAATTGTGCATGCTCTCATAGGGATAACCTCCTGCGCCGCCTCCAAAAAGCTTTGACGAAATAGAAGCTGTTGTGTTGCTAAACGGGTAGTCGCTAAATGCTATGAGTATGGCGAGGACCTTGACAGTGCCGATAGTCGGCATACCCTGCCATGCAGGAGGCGGTGCAAGTATCCCGTCAATTTCAGAGGCTGTCAACCCCTGCATCTCCAGTGAGATCCTCTGTAACTTGTAATTTGAGCGTGCTACAAAATCCGGGGATGCCAGATGGTTGCCAAGGTTTTTGGCGTAGTCAATTCGTTCAGCGAGTGTGCCGTCTTTCTTATATTGTTCTATTTGTGCTTCAGTGGGGGGATCAAGGGCAGAAACCAAAGTTGCCGTATTCAGGGTTAAGGCACTGGAAACGACAAGAAATATGAGCGTGCGAATTAAATTCTTTGAATAATGCATTTGTTTCTCCTTTCTTAAATTTCAAGAGCGAGCCCTCTTTTGAAAGCCGTCCCTTTCTGTTTCAGTGCAGGATGTTCTACTCAGAGCCTCTGGATTTTTTATTTTTCCGGGACAATCACCTCCTTACACGCTGTTTTCCCGTGCTTCTTGCAAGAAGTCCGGGGTCTGTCGAACAGATAGTTATTTGCTTTTTTTTTTGCGATGAAGTCTGATTAAATGGCTAAGAAATACTCTTATAAAAGTATCATTTTATTATTAAATTGTCAATAAATAAATAAAATTTACAGAATTTGTATATTTGTTTTATAAATGATAAGTGAAAGATTCGTATCCCCGGGATCGCTCTGAACCAGTTATCCTATACTTAGTCCTCTATCTTCTCAGCCTCATCAATGAGCATTACGGGAATATCGTCCTTAATGTGATAGAGAAGCTTGCACTTGTCGCAGATAAGTCCGTTCCGGGATTCATTAAGCCTTATATCGCCTTTGCACTTGGGGCATGCCAATATGTCGAGCAGCTCTTTACTGATAGCCATTTCTGACTCCTTTCCATCTGGAAATAAATTTTATTATACTTTCTTAAGTCCGTGCTTATAAATTCTTCTGAGAAGTGCTCTTCTGCTTATACCGAGAATAGAGGCTGCTTCTGTTTTGTTGCCCCCGGTGGTTATAAGCACCTGCTGGATATGGTTTTTCTCTACTTCATCAAGGGTAGGATTTTTTGAGGGCACCGGCTTTATTCCATGGATATATGAGGGTAAATCCTGCTGTCTTATAAAATTGACGCTGGTAACCAGTACGGCCCTCTCAAGGACGTTCTCGAGCTCCCTTATATTTCCAGGCCAGTCATAGGATATGAGAAGACTCTGGGCAGGTCTTGTTATACCAAGCGCCCCTTTGCCAATCTTTTCCTCAAACCTGTTAAGGAAGAAACGACATAACAGGGGAATGTCCTCTTTCCTTTCCTTTAACAGAGGCAGCTCAACGGTAAATGCAGCAAGTCTAAAGTAGAGGTCTTGCCGAAAGAGTCTTTTTTTTACATTTTCATACAGGTCAGAATTTGTAGCAGCTATGACTCTGCATTCAGCCTTCATTAACCGGGTGCTCCCGACACGTCTGAATTCACCGTCCTGGAGAACCCTGAGAAGGTGTGGTTGAAAACTTAAGGGCATTTCCCCAATTTCATCGAGAAATATTGCTCCTTTGCCTGCGGCCTCAAAAAGGCCCTTTTTATCAGAGACAGCCCCTGTAAAAGCCCCTTTTACATGACCAAAAAGTTCGCTTTCTATAAGGGTATCTACAAACCCGCTGCAGTTGCATGCAATAAAAGGTTCTTTTGAATATGGGCTTAAGTTATGAATGGCTCTTGCCAGCACCTCTTTGCCAGTCCCTGTGCCTCCCATGATTAACATGGTTCTGTAGTGTGAAGATACCCGTCTTATAAGGGAAAAGATATCGAGCATATCCGGATTTTTGCTCACCATATCAGCGAAAGTATATTTTTCGTGAAGGGCTTTTTCTATCCGATATGTTTCCAGACGGATATTAGCTATTTCTTTTACTTTACTTATTGTTTCTCTGAGCATCGGTGAATCATGCGGGTTTAAACAGGCGGTGGCGCCACATTTTATTGCTTCTACAGTTATGGCGTCATCCTTTTTTTCTCCTATGAATATGATTTCTACACGCGGGTCCAACTCCTTGATTTGTCTTATGGTGCGGGCAGTAACATCACCACAGGAACTGCAGTTGCTGCAATTAAGAAAAATAACGTGGTAACGTCCCTTTGCTATTTCCTCCAGGAGAAGCTTTTTCTCTGGCAGGTCGTAAACTTCAAAGCCCTCTTCCAAAAGAATACCACTTGTCTTTTCGAGGAAATCAGCATTTAAATCTAAATCTATTAAAGCGTTGAAGTTCATATATATCTGCCTTCTATTAAAATTCTCATGAAGATTCTTTTTACCCAAAAAATGCATTATTTGGGTTCATATTTAATTTCAGTGACTTTGTCCAACTTTCAGGGTCGTTAAATCCCCCTGATTGAGAATCCCCAAAACTTTAATTATTATGTTCATTACTGTCCTCTGATATAATTATCCTTTGGGACTGGGTGCTTGTCAACCTAAAAACCGGTTTCCAATATGGAAAACATGACTAAAAGTCAACGAAGACATTAATTTATGAGTATCCCCTTTTAATAACTCATCTATCATGGTAAAATATAACTCGTGTAAGAAACTGTTTTTTTATCATATAGTTGTAATTGAGCAGAAATTGGTAACGTTAAAATCATTTTTTTGAGCGGCAAAGAGCCTTTTTTTTTCAGTCTGCAGTCTATAAGCAGTTTTATTTTTACAAAGGGTTTAATATATGGCCAACAGGGTTAAAAAAGCTGTATTTCCTGCAGCAGGTCTCGGCACACGGTTTTTGCCTGCAACAAAGGTATCCCCGAAAGAGATGCTCCCGATTGTTGATAAGCCAATGATTCAATACGCAGTC
>CAYFYW010000380.1:0-2466 GCA_964347425.1 uncultured Nitrospirales bacterium | reverse complement strand
AGAAATTTGGAGGAACTGGATTCTCATAATAGATTAAGGGAAGACCTCTATTACCGTCTCAATGTTATCCCGCTTTCTCTGCCGGCCCTGCGGGAGCGTGGAGAGGATATCCCGGTTCTGATTGAGCACTTTTTAAAACGGCTTAATAAAGAAAATAATCGGTCAGTATCATTGGACAGGAACGCACTCCAGGTTTTTTTGACTTATGATTGGCCCGGCAATGTCAGAGAACTGGAAAATACCATTGAGAGACTGGTAGTCATGTGCCGTTCAGATAAAATCGCCATGTCAGACCTGCCTGCCTCTCTTAGCATAGGCCGCGTGAGGGGCCAGAGATTTACCTCATTGACCAGCGGTATTGAGGAGATTGAAAAGATGAATATTTACGACACCCTTGAGAGAACGGGGTGGGTTCAGGCAAAGGCCGCGCGTCTTCTTGGCATTACACCGAGACAGATAGGATATAAGATAAAGAAATACGGTCTGGAAGAAATGGTCGGAGATCAGCGAAAATAAAGTCTGATCCAGGACCATCGATTTGTATTTGTGAATTTGTTAAGGAAATAACATGTCTGACAACATGCCTTTAAGAAAAGAACTAAGAGAAAGATTCATCCAGGAACTGACTCCTTTGGAGAAAATCTTTTTCTTGAAAAAGGCAAGAGAGGCAATTACTCAAAGAGGATATCCGGCCGGCGAAGATCTGTTTTACTTCTGTTATTTTCTTACACTCAGGGAACGAATCCGCGGCATCAGTCCGCAAAGAGGTGAAGGATTTTTGAGACTACTTTCTGTGGAAGGAGCAAAGGATATAGAAGAGACAGTAAAGTTGTATGAAGAGAGATTGGAGAAAGAGAAACCGCCTGAATATGACCCGATGAGCTCTAAATTTATAGAATATTTCTCTGAATAAAATATCAGCATATATGAAAAAGATATTGAGTCTCTTCATTTATCTTGACAAGGTTAATAATCCTTCTCTGGTTGATGATAATTCCCTGTAGTCATTGGAAACAGGGTTTGCTATAATTGGGGAGGGTAAAAAGTCAAAATGCAAGACGGGATATAAGAAAATAGGCGCTGACCCTATTTCAATCTCTTTTCCATAGGGGGGATACGTATGATGAGCAGAACATACAGGGGCAGGCGCAGATCGCGCTGGCCAAAAAAACTGGCGAAAGCAAAGCCGTTAAAGAGGTTGTCAGGGAACTGCGGCAGAACATTTCTTCTGCCAGCACTTACCGGGAACGCTCGCTGAATATTCACGGACTCATATGCGCCAAGTGTTGTAGAGAGTTCGACCACAAAACCAGTCACTTGCTGTCCGTGCACCATAAAGACGGGGACAGCCGGAACAATCCCACTGACGGCTCCAACTGGGAAAACCTGTGCATGTACTGTCACAAGGATGAACATAGCAGGGCGCTGCTTGGCGACTATTTGAGTAATCCGGAGAAGTAATATTATCGAAGTTGAACTCCAAATAAAAAATAATGTTAGAAACAATAAAGAAACATGGAAAATCATAAATTAGTACTACCTGAAAATCTAAGTCAGTACGGCTTCCTTTTTGGGGGATACTTACTTAAATGGGTAGATGAATATGCCTGGATATCTGCAAGCTTAGATTATCCAGGATGCAATTTTGTTACAATTGGACTGGACACAGTTGAATTCAGGAAAACTGTGAAGGAAGGAACCATACTGAAATTTATTACTGAAAAGACAAAAGAAGGAAATACTTCTGTTCAGTATTCTGTGAATGTATATCGAGGAAATATTGAAGGCGGCAAGAAGGACTTAATTTTTTCTACCCATGTAACATTTGTCCGTATAGATAAAGAAGGCAACAAAATACTTTTACCGAAATAATTGCAATCAATATCACTACCATAAAAATTATTAATTTATGCAAAGCACATGCTTTGTGATATATAAGTAAATGCCCCCGAACCGGGGAATTCAGGGTTTTTAAAGAAAATATGGGGGCTGTCCCGGAAATGAAAAAGCTGATACTAATGTCATTAATTTTATTTATTGTTGTGTCTCCTGTTTTTGCAGGAGATAAGAGCCATCAAAAAAATGCGCCATATTTTACAGATGAGGATTTAAAGAAATATAAATACCCCTCTGATGCTGAGCCTTCTTTGGAGACCGGGTCATCAAACAATAAGGCCGATTTCAAAGACAGATCTCTTGATGATAAAAGTGATGAACAGAAAGTTAAGCGGTATGAGATACCCTATAAAGCGTATGAGGGAATTGCGAGGAGGCTTATTGTTCCGGTAACCTTAAACGGGCACATTACAGCGCACATGCTTTTGGACACCGGTGCACCCGGAATGCACATCTCTGATAGTCTGGCGGAGAGACTTGGCGTTTTAGATGAAGATGAAAGTAAGTTGTGGGTTGAGGCGTCGGGCATAGGCGGCTCGGTTCCTGCTATCTTTACTGTCATTGACACAA
>CAYFYW010000379.1:0-3781 GCA_964347425.1 uncultured Nitrospirales bacterium | reverse complement strand
TCCTTGAACACATCATATGTAAGCTCTCTTGCTCCTGCAATCCCGCCCAGCAACTTTCCTGCTGCTGTAAAATGCCTTCTATAAACTGATCTGAGAAGCTCTGCCCTGAGCACGGGCATATTCTTTGGGTCGCCGGTACCGATGAAGAAGTGACACTTGTCGGCACATGCACCGCATCTTACACAGATATCCATAAAGAGCCGGAAAGAACGGAACTTTTTGAGCAGATTATCAATCCCCTCTAGGACTATCTCGCTCCAGTTATCGGGAAGTTTCCAGTCCTCATCGCTTGACGACCATTGCCTCGCGTTCGGAAAGCCGATATATTCCAGATTTTTTGGCTTTGAAGCAAAACAGTAGGTGCCCTTTTTAAATTCAACGGGGGTATCCATCCATTTTGTTCGGGGAGGTTTGTAATCTATACTTGACAACAGTTCATCTGGTTTCGTTTCCTTTGCCACTTCATTCCTCCTTTTCCAGTGGTAATCCAGCTTCTCTCATTTTGTCTCTAAATTCTTCTTCATATTCCTCATATGAATGAACCTTTACCGGATAATTCCATGGATTGATGTGTCTGACTGCACGACTGTTGTTTGAAAGGTTTCTCGTTGGACTGAGGAATACTCCCCCCATATGCATCAGTTTGCTGAAGGGGAAGTATGCGAAAAGAATACTTATAAGGAAAAGATGTATGAAGAAGACAACGCCGATTCCATCCGGAACAGCGGTAGTAAAGCTGACCAGTCCCATAGTCAGTTCTTTTACCTTTACAATATCCACTTTGACAAAGTACCTCATGATAATTCCCGAGAGAGCTATGCCAATGATCAAAAACAAGGGAAAATAGTCAGCAGGCAGAGATATGTATCGTACCTGTGGATTAAAAACCCTTCTCAGAAAAAGATAGCCTGCGGCTGCTAAAAGCACCACGCCTGTCATTAAGAGATGTGGAACACCTATTTGCATAAAACCATCAACAGCATCAAGAGTATTCACCCAGAATGGCACTGGTTCTGTAAAAAACCTGAGGTGTCTTATCAGGACAACAAAGAATGAAACATGAAACGCAAGACCCCCGAGCCATAGCCATTTATTGGAACCGTATATTACTCTGCCGTCTCTAATTTCGGTCCTGAGATTCCTGAAAAGTGAACGAAACAGCAGGATTTCAAGCGCCATTCTCCCGATGACCCCGAATGTGCTTGAAGGGTTATCTAGTTTACTGTGTTTAATCCATGGCAGGGATTTCTGCTGTCCGCAGGTTGTAGGAATGTGAAATGGAACAGGCGATCGTCCCCACTTGATTACTTTACTGATAAAGCCGATTCCAAAAACCAGGACTGCCAGATAGGGGACGACAATTCCGAAAAGAACTTGCAGATTAACCAGCTTTACTCCAAAGAAGGCAACAATTACCAGGAGAAGAACAGTGATTAAGGAAAAAAACATTCCCATTTATTTACCCCCCTTTCACTTATATTGCAAAGTTGAATTAATTATTTTTAATATAAGTGCCCCTGTTTCTCATCTCAGGCAATTATAACGGTTCCTTAATATAGATCAGCCGAACTCTCTTCCTCAGGCTTAATTTCTTTTACCATATTCGATCTTTGCAAGATCCTGTATGTCCGATTCCTTAATTCATTTGCCTTCAGTTCGTAAATCTTTTCCCGACATTTCATATATATGTCAAAAGCAATATTGCCAAGATCATCTATTTTAGATTCAAGTGTCAGTACTTCTTCAAACATTCGATGCTCGCGAATCTCATTCGCCAGTTCTTCTCTAATCACTTTCTTTAAAAGGAAGACAAAACCAAGAGCCTGAGAGGGAGTAAAATCCTGAATCGCCCTGATTCTGATAATATTGTCGAGAAAAGGAGAAACCCTGTCATAATCAACCCCCCGAAGGAGTTCCTCGAACAGACCCTCTATCCCCTCAGAGATTGTGTATCCCACAGGATTATCAAACCGGTTCTTCTGCCCCTTTAAAAAACTTGTGGTGTCTGGGGGGTATGTCTCTAATATTAAGTCAAACCACTTCTTCAATATTTTCTGCTTGTTCTCTAATAACAGAAGATTGAGTTTCATATATTTATTAAAAAAGAGAGACTTGTATGTTCTTAAATTAAATGGTTGTTACACACCTCTATTGTCCTAAGCTAACAACCCTTTAATTAATTTTTTTTGACTCTGTCTTTTATACGCAGCCGGTTGGTTTTGGAAGTCCGGCGTACCTACAGGCCTGTTTTGCAGGACCAGCGGGATATAGCTGATATAAATATTTGGTATTTCCCTTGTCCGGTCCCATTGTCTTCCCGATCTCTTTGGTGAGTATCTTTATCATCGGAGCTATTTGATACTTCTCAAAATACTCTCTAAGGAATCTGATAACTTCCCAATGTGCGTCAGAGAGGTCAAGGCCATCAAGCTTTGCCATATGACCTGCCAGGCCTTCGCTCCATTGCTGCCAGTCCTGAAGGTATCCCTCCTCATCAACCTCATAAGATTTTCCTTCAAATTCTAAACTCGGCATTTAACTGCTCCTTTCATAATTGAGTTAATAACCCCGCTCGTAAAAGGGGGCTTTCTTAAATCCGGTAAATACTTTACAATGAATTCAACAATAGATGCAAGGATTAAATTACTGACTGAATGTCGAGTAATTTACACTCTAATATACAACCCTGTTGTGCGTCAAATAAAAAAAATTTATAGAATTATATGCTTTTTATATTATTTTGTCCAGACTCCACCTGAATCAAGTATGCACAGAAAAAGTGAAGGCTGTAGTGTACGTCATATGATATAATTATTTGAGTCAATTTCCTGAAAAAATTTGAATTGTTCCATGAAACGGCCCCTTGGACAGCATTTTCTCTTTGAACCGCATACCTTAAAAAGAATCATAGATTGCAGTCAGGTAACACCCGGTGATAAGGTTGTGGAAATAGGAGCCGGTCTTGGTACCATGACAGGACTTCTTGCAGAGCGTGCCGGGAAAGTCATTGCCATAGAGATTGACGAAAAACTAATTGTAAGACTAAGAGAGTCGCTTTCGTTGAGAACAAATGTGGAGATAATAAGGGCCGATGCCCTGAAATTTCCTTATGAAACGATTAAAGGCAAATTTAAAGTTGTCGCAAATATTCCATATTATATAACGGCCCCTCTTTTATTCAGACTTCTTGAATTTAAAGAAAAAATAACAGACATGACATTACTCCTGCAAAAAGAAGTCGCTCAACGGATAGTTGCATCTCCAGGCGGCAGGGATTACGGCGTTCTTTCTATCACGGTGCAGTTATACACAAGACCTGTACTGAAATTTCTCGTGCCGAGAGGCTCATTCTCTCCGCCGCCGGAAATAGACTCAGCCGTTGTGCATTTTGAGGTTGCCCCTGAGGCGCGTTACCAGATGAAGAATGACGCATTTTTTCTTAAAATTGTAAAAACTGCATTTTCTCAGCGAAGAAAAACAATAGCAAACAGCCTGAAGTCATTCCCTGGAATAAAAGATGCTCTGAGGGAAGCAGGTATTGATCCCGGACTCAGACCGGAGGTTCTCAGTATAAAAGACTTTATAAAATTATCAGACGCATTGCAGTAATGTAAAAACCGGCCCCAGCCCCCCTGTTTATGATTGTTTTGGACAGTAGTGATTTTAGATGGCCAGTTATGAGGTAATTCCAGTCTGAATTGAAGGTAATTTAAGGTTTAAAAATATGCATTCAAGACTACTCAGCAAAATCGTCCTGGCCTATTCCGGCGGCCTGGACACT
>CAYFYW010000378.1:0-4322 GCA_964347425.1 uncultured Nitrospirales bacterium | reverse complement strand
CTCCTGTCATCAAACCTTTTAATGGAAGAGTTTATAAAGATCGAAAAGGCGTTAAAATCAAAATAATGGAATTAAAGACCGCAAGATTTGGTGAATTGGAAGTGGATGAAAAAAGGATTATACAATTCCCTGCAGGACTAGTGGGTTTCCCGGATTTAAGACGCTACATGCTTATAGACCATAAAGACACCCCTCTTAAATGGCTTCAGGCAATAGATGACCCTGATATTGCTTTTATAGTTACATCGCCGGATGTTGTGGTAGCGGAATATTCCATAAATTTAGACAATACAATAAAGCAATATCTTCAGCTTGAGCAGGATAATGACCTCGTTGTTCTTGTGACCATGAGAGTAAATGGAGAGGATGTAATAGCAAATTTTCAGGGTCCCATACTCATAAACGCCCGCAATATGAGGGGCGTTCAGATAATCCTGGATAATCCTCCCAAGACATATCAGAAGATATAGGACACCTCCTTAAGAATCCCAATAATCAAAGTAACCATTCAGTGAAGGGTAGCAATATCTTATAAAAGTACCTTCTTAGTGTCTGCTTATAAATATCGAATTACTCAAAAGCATGTCATTCCCGCAAGCAAAGCGCGTCGGGAATCCTTCTTAAAGAAAGATTCCAGGCAAGCTGGAATGACAAACCGGACAAGCCCTGAACAAATTTTCTCTTGCTTTATCTCTGTGAACTCTGTGGCTAATAAATCTGTGTTTGTCTGTGCCTGCCCCGTTATATTACATGTTTAATATTTTACGGGGGCTAATTGCAGTTTATGGGTTATTGTGATCTCCCTCACATTCTCGAAGGATTTTTTATCATTATTTCAGATATGTAAAAAAATTTTCCTAAAAGGGGCTAAAGTTTATTTAAAAACTTCCGATAAGTAATGCAGGAAAGAAAAAAGGTAAAGGTCGGAAAGGAGGGATAACAGAGTGTCAGACAGTTTAATGCAGTTCGAGACACTTAAATTGTTCAAACAAAATGACCTGATCCTTAAACCAAGGCGTGACCTTTTATATAGAACAGCGGGCATCAGCCTGCACAAAAAGGCACGGAAGCCGAAAAGAGACTAAAAAATTCCAGGGAGGAAAAAATGGCACTGGTAGTTAATACAAACATATTTTCACTGAATGCGCAGAGAAATCTGGGAAGGACCCAGAACTCTCTCGCAAGGGCAGTCGAAAGGTTGTCCTCAGGCCTGAGGGTCAACTCAGCAAAAGATGACGCAGCAGGACTTGCGATATCAATGAAGTTGACAGCCCATATGAAGGGTCTTTATCAGGCTGCAAGAAACGCACAGGACGGCATTAGTTATGCCCAGACGGCTGAGGGTGGCATGAACGAAATCCATAACATCCTCACAAGGATGAGAGAGCTTGCCGAACAGTCTGCAACCGGTACACTGGGAGCATCTGAACGGTCTGCTCTGGATGCCGAGTTCACGGCAATTCAAGCAGAAATAACAAGGATATCGGATTCAGCGGAGTTTAACGGCACCAAGCTGCTGGATGGATCATCCGGTGCAATAACATTACAGGTAGGCATTAACAACTCTGCTGCCGACCAGATAACTATTACTGCCGCTACACTTGGAGATATAGATGCCTCAGCGCTTGGATTAACTGCCGTATCAGGCATTGCGTCACAGGCTAATGCTCAATCAATGTTAGGTCTGGTTGATACCGCGATAAGTACGGTCTCCACAAGAAGAGGCAATCTGGGTGCTGTGCAGAACAGGCTCCTGAGTACAATTTCAAACCTTAACATTGCTGCCGAGAATTACGAAGCAGCTAATTCGAGAATTGCAGATGCAGATTTTGCCCTTGAAACAGCAAGTCTCATGAGAGGTCAGATAATCCTGCAGGCAGGTGTTGCTGTTCTTGCGCAGGCAAATGTGATTCCCCAATATGCTCTGCAGCTTTTGTCTTAAAACTCTGTTTACAGAGTTTGAGTTCAATCTGGCAGGATATATTCTACCCTGCCAGATTGACCAAGGTTAGGAGGAAAGAAGATGACAGGGCCTATAATTCTGGACGCCTTCAAGCAGACAAAAGTGGAAAAGGTGCCAAATGCGAAAACCCAGCGTCAGAATATTGCGCGTACCGATAAAGAGAATGAGGAAGATCTGATAAAGAAAGTTGAAGCTGCCAGGAATGCTGACAATGATGAGGTAAGAGAAGCGATAAAACGTATTGTTGATATGGCAAATTTCTTTAACAGGAAGATTCATGTGGAGATTGACAGAGACCTGGAGATTACAATTGCAAAGGTTATAGATTCCGAGACCGAAGAGGTCATACGACAGATTCCGCCAGAGGAGATGGTGGAGCTCTCCAGGAAGGCAAAGGATATGAAAGGACTGTTGATAAACACGATATCCTGAAGCCTGAAGGCGTGTAATTTTACAAATGCAAAACAGATGTAAATTATAGCAGGAGGGATAGAAATGTCGACTTTTACAATTGGCGGCGTAAGCACAGGAATAGATTATAATGACCTTATCTCTAAACTTATCGCAGTCCAGCGCCAACCCATTAATGTATTAGAGAATAAGAAATACAATTATAATGAAAAAATCAGCGCCTATGACGATATCTTAACACGGCTTTCTACTCTCCAAAGCGCAGCCGATGACCTGAGGACATCATCCAATTTCTATACAAGGGCTGTATCTGTAAGTGACTCAACAGTGTTTGAGGCTACAGCCAGCAGTTCTGCATCTACAGGGAACTATTCCATATCTGTAACACAGCTTGCACAGGCTCATAAGATAACCCATAATACAGGTCTGAGTGATAAAGATACCACAACTGTTTTAGCTTCCGGTAACACATTCGAATTTACTATAAATGGTGAAACCAAGACTATAACCGCCTCATCGGATCTGACCCTTGAGCAGCTTGCGTCAGAAATAAACAGCCAGACCTATACAGGAGATGTAGAGGTAGAGGCATCAGTAATAAATACAGGGACTTCCAGCTCTCCGTCTTACAAGCTAATACTTAAAAGCAATACAGTAGGTGGAGACTATGGAATTACCATAAATCAGGACGACTCGATTTTAGACCTTACTGATACAGAGGCGGCGGACTCTGACAGTGACGGGCAGTATCGCGTTGAGCTTCAGGCTGCACAGGATGCCGAGTTTACCGTAGATGGTTTGTCAGTAACCAGAAGCTCAAATACTGTCAGCGATGTAATAACCGGGGTAACCCTTACCCTTAAGAAATCGGGCTCAGGGTCTTTGTCTGTGACACCGGACGGAACAGCAATAAAGGAAAAGATAGAGAGCTTTGTAAGCGCCTACAATGACGTAATGTCTTTTATTTCCACTAACTCTGCTTATGATACCTCAACGCATGTCCGCGGCACGCTTACAGGTGAGGGGACCGCAAGGAGCATACAGAGCAGGTTAAGAGGCATAGTTTCGAGCAGCGTATCAGGTCTTACGGAGGACTTTCGGCTCCTCGCCCAGATAGGTATTACCACTGATACAGACAAGACTGACGGCACGCTTTCCATAGATACCAGCATACTGGAGGACAAACTCGCATCTAACATAGATGATGTTGCAAACCTCTTTGCAGATGCCTCAGAAGGTATTGCCCAACAGATGTACGACTATGCAGACAGCGTCACAGACTCGATTGATGGTTCCGTAACGTTAAGGAAAGATGGCCTTGAGGACATGATCGATAACGTTGATGACACCATAACGAGAATGAACCTCAGGCTGGAGAGAATAGAACAAGACCTGGTCCGCCGTTTTACGGCCCTGGAGACACTTATCAACGGTTTTAATACACAGGGAGATTTCTTATCAAATCAGGTAGCACTTTTTTCAAAGAAGATATAACGGGCAGATAATGAATGTTACAGAATATAAAAAGACGGTCTTTGCTACCACGGACAATGTCCAGATTGTCTTAATGCTTTATGATGGGGCGCTGAAACAGCTCTACTGGGCCAAGAAGAAGATCGGAAAAGGGGACATTGCCGCCAAATGTCCTCACCTTGGAAAAGTAACGTCAATAGTGACCGAACTTTCTAATGTCCTGGACATGGAAAAAGGTGGAGAGATTGCCAGGAACCTCAGGAACCTTTATGATTACAGCATCCAGCGCCTGCTTTACGCTAATTTAAGAAACGATATTAGAGCCATAGAGGATGTGGAGAGAGTAATAGGAGAGCTCAGAGAGGGCTGGAAAGAGATGATGGAAGGGCTCAAGAAGCGCTCACAAAGCCCTTAAGTCAAAAACTGCAATGAGCCCCCGTTATATGTTTAATATTTTACGCGGGCTCATTCTTGT
>CAYFYW010000377.1:0-2256 GCA_964347425.1 uncultured Nitrospirales bacterium | reverse complement strand
TTTATCTGAAGAAGTAATTCATTCATGTATTCTGGTTTTCCATCTCCAAGTAGAAATAGTTTGAATCTGGGTTCAAGCTCAACAAGAACGTCAAGGAGATATTCTAACTTTTTTCTTCTGGAAAAGGTGCCTGGAAATAAAATAATTCTGTCTGAAGGAGCTAATCCGTATTGATTTCGAATTTCCTTGCCAGCTTCTTCATCTCTACGGAACAGAGATGTCTCAACCCCCAATCTTATCAGGGTTACTTTAGAAGGGTTGATCTTGAGGTAATTTATAAGGTGTTCATGACTCGCATCAAGAACTGCAATAATATGGTCAGCTCTGGAAAAGGCCCATTTGTTGGCATGGGTCCGAAAGAGCATATATTCTAACTTAAAAAGCCATCTGAGAGGATTTAAACCCTTGTATGAGTAGGCATGCCTATCATAAAAGTAAGAATGATGATCGTATATCAGTGTAAACCCTAATCTCTTTTTGAGTAGGGGGACGAGGATATTTACAGGTTGGTTTGCTCCATGGCAATGCACAACGTCTGGTTTAATATCTCTTAATTCCCGGAATGCTCCGGGAATAAAGATCATGTCCCTCGGGATATCAATTCCCCAAAGTCTATGGACAATAATACCATTGACATGTTCAATTCCCCTCCGCCTCTTTCTTTCCTGTCTCTTAAGACCCGGGAAGGCAACTATCCAGTTCGAGGTCAAGACATGAACATCATGTCCCAATTTAGCTTGGTTTAAAGCTGTATAATATTCCTCATAGCCATACTCAGGTTGAAAATAGCCTATGATATGGACAATTTTCATTTGGAAGAGCTCTTTAAAACATCAGATAAGACCTTCTGTGCTCGTCTTTTCCAGGTATAAGACTGTCTAAGATCAATCAATGCCTGTTGAGCAATCCTTTCTCCCAGCTTTTCGTTATTAATCAGATGCCTAACTGCTCTTACCCAACCATCTGTATCATCTGGAGCAACAAGGACTGCATTCCTGCCGTGTTCTAACACCTCACTAAGGATAGGAAGGTCAGAGGCTATAATCGGTTTTCCAGAGGCCATATACTCAAACATTTTCAGGGGTGACATCCATCGGCTTGTGTCACTATATTTGTCTCCAGAGATAGCCACCTTTCTCTGGTAAGGCATTATCAAAATATCACAACCAAGGATGTAATCATTAATCAAATATGGTGGTATAAACCCATGGAAGAAAACGTTATTTTCTTTTAGTTCTCTTTTTTTTGCTTTTATGTCTTCCTCCTTGCCTCCGATAATATGAAAGTCAATATCGGGAAGCTCTGTTGCCATCTTTAATATCAATTCTATTCCCCGGCCTGGATATAAGTGTCCGACATACCCCACTTTGGTTCTATTCCTATCCTGATCGGATAATATGGTCTTGACTTCTTTTTTGATATCACCTATCAAGTCAGCACCATCATGAGCCACGATTATTTCTTTCCCCGAGATGTCCTTTTCGACCATTTCTTTCAATGCTTTTGATATAACGACCAGAAATTTTAATTTTTCATTTTTCACTAGATTTGAGAATAAGAGTCTTCCTACACGAGGCATCTTCCAGACTGGAAAATGCATTTCATAGACCACATCGAAGTTCAGCCTGGCAGCCAACCAGACACCGCGTAGGAAACGTCCGTAAACAAGATCTGGTTTGATTTTAAGGATTTCAACGGCACAGCGGAGACTGTACAATAGTATCGAAAACTTCATCAGGGGCAAGTGAAATTTTCTTATCTCAAAACGCGGTTCCACCCCGTAGAAGTCAAACTCGTTTTCCACTTCTTTTTGATGAGAACCGGGCCTTTTGATTGACAACAAAACCACCTCGTGTCCAATATTCGAGAATGCATTACACATCTTCATGACATTAATGCTATTAGCCGTACAAGAAGGAATGATTGAATCTGATATGTAAAGAATCCTCATAGGCCTTCCTGAAGACAGATGGGCTGTTTATTGTGAAGAGGATCTATTGTGAAGCCACCTTAGCTTAATGTCAGGGCTTACTTGGCAGAAACCTCCAGAGATCTTTCTTTATTTTAAGGGAGAATATTTGAATCGTCTAATTTATTACAGTGAAGCAAAAGTTTTGTATAGGAATCAACTGTCTATTCATTTGATGGCGGTGTGAAGTCAGAGGTCCAGCGGGCAATACCTTTTGAGATGCGCATCTCATCTATCCAGCCGTTGAAATGCTCTTCATGCCCGCCCCTTGACCCAATGTAGAGTGA
>CAYFYW010000376.1:0-1912 GCA_964347425.1 uncultured Nitrospirales bacterium | reverse complement strand
GTTAACCCTGCAATCTTTGTTAACATCGCCGGGGATATCAGATTGACAGGAGCCTGCCGCCTCTGTGGTTACAATGCAGACAAGCGGAACGATTACCAGGGCCATAATGATTGCAAATCTATGATTTGTATTGTTCATTTTTTTCCTCATTGACAAAGATTATGGTTTTTAGAGATGGTTGTCCGACTACCCTGCAGGAAGGCAAAACCTTTTTTGTTATTGTCCTCCTGGAAAGCCGAACTCAATCACCTGTTTATTATATCATATATTTTGCCGTATTTGCAAGGGGAAAAAGGCTGTTTGACACATTCAATGCAGACTATTGGGCCTGCCTGCTGCTATGAAAATATCTGTCAAGAAGCCTTTGATACTGATGCTAAACTCGTCGGGCTATATAGTACGTTTTCGGTATTGAAATGATATAGAGGTATTTTGACAGGTTAAGACACCTTATAAAAACAGGGTGACATCTACTGTACGGGACATGCCGACTTATCCTGTGAGACGAGTCTGTGATATGTCGGATTCTCTAATATTATTCTTTTGGTGATGGACGGTGCCGGCGGAGCCGGAATTACAAACTCTCGGCCAACCTTTATCCTGGTCGTTGATATAGTTATTGATAAAAGCCTCGGTTTCACATTTGGCCTTATGACCTATTTTTGTTATGTCTTGTGAATCCATGGCTTTGAACCTCTTTCTGTTCAGGTTACTGGTTAGGATAACATCCTTCGTACATATATATAGACGTTATTCACAGGGATTTGGTTACAGAATTTTCAAAAAATTTTTTCCCAATCCTCGTTTTTGTACGATTATGCGGCATCGTCGCAAAATTCCTTTTTTCCTGTTGATAATGCATGCCGACTTTGCTCCGATTGCCTGCGGCTTAGAATCCGTAAACCATTCTTAGCTGTTCTTTTGTAGGCATGTTATGATACCACTCACCTCTTGGACCTATAAATCCAGGGCCGCTTTTGCGAAGGCTTACGGAAGTCAGGGAGCCGTTGGAGTTGGTAATCCAGACCGTAATAGTTGTCGGCTCGATAACTATTTCGCGTGTAGTGACGGTCGGTACCAGATTCACTGCAATGTGACTTCGAGAGGGCCGTTTTACAACATAAAGCTTATGGTGGTGCGGCCTCCTCTTTAAAAAGCTACGCTGATGAAGGGGGATAAATATGTGTTTTTTAGGAAGCGGCCGATGATGGAATCCTGGCTTAATAGGCTGTGCAATGCGATGCCCCAAACTGACGGATGACCTTAAGAGAAATGTTTCAGCAAAGGCCTGGCTGGAGCACACGAACAAAACCGTTCCGACGATACATGTCAAAATAATTTTCCTGCCTAACATTTTATGCTCCTTTCATTAATTGCCTGTAGCCTTCAAAATGATTTCTCAATAAATCCACTTTGGCTACACGTTATTATGTCGGTTTTCATAGAGCTATACAACGCTGGCAATTGCTATTAACTTTTACTGCCTTTCACTTAGATAAGGCACCTTTCGACACAAAAGATAACATCATTTCCGAAGATTCTTAGGATGAAGGGATATTTCCCACACTGGGCGGGAGCAAAAGAGGGATTCGGAAGATGCTCTCGAATAGCTGCGGCCGGTCTTGCCCGCTCCATATGCAAACTTGGCCGTTTTGGCTCAATTTCATCAGATTCATTTTTCTGTTTTATTTTTTATGATTTTATGCTCCGAAAACTGCGTTTTAGTGGGCTTAGGCCGCTTTTTATCGGTTGTCCTAAAAAGGGTTAATGCTTGTAGAACTTTTATTGACATAGCTGCTGAATCGTGATAGAATAATAAATGTTATCAATTTATGGAGAAGAAGGTGATGATAAGATTTAGATATAGCATTATCTTTTCATCTTTTCTTTTGTTATTGATTTTAACAAGCGC
>CAYFYW010000375.1:0-8476 GCA_964347425.1 uncultured Nitrospirales bacterium | reverse complement strand
TACGGTACATTTCAGAGATATTATGAATAAAGCTATTTTTAATAAAATCATCGAGTTAAATAGAATGCACAGCTCCGCTCTAAGCGGAGCGAATAGTAATAATATTTTCTCCTTACATTCGCATTTCTGAAAGGAATGCAGTTTTTTGAACAATATCTGCATTATTCAGGTAAATTAAAATTCCCAATTTTACATTTTTCATTTTAAATTTTGAATTTCTCTCATTCCTCCTCCTTAAACACTTCTCTTATTCTTTTTTCGAATTCTTTTCTAATATCTCTTTCAAGGTAATCCATCATTTCTTCCATCTCTCTGTGCATTGCCTCAAGCCTGCGTTTCATTCTGAGAATTATGTCTACTCCTGCCCGGTTTACTCCGAGGTCCTTGGTAAGGTTCAGTATGAGCCTGATTCGCTCTAAATCTTCCTGTGAATATACCCGCGAACGTCCCACCCGCTGTGGATGCAAAAGCCCCTCTCTTTCGTAGAGTCTGAGGGTCTGTGGATGAATATGAAACATCTCACAGACGACGCTAATCATAAATAAGGGACGCTTTTTATCTTCCATATTTTCAACCTCTCACGTTTATAAAAAATACCACAGATGACCGCAGACCTTCTTCTCTCTACTTTCGTTGTTCATCTGTGTTTTTCAGCATATGCCTTTTCTACCTCCTGAAGTGCCTCTTTTGTCTTTTCAGTAACTGTCTTTGGCACAATTATCTTTATAACGACGAACTCATCACCCCTTACACCTGTTTTTATCTTCGGTATTCCCTTGCCTTTCAGTCTGAATTTTTTCCCACTGTCCGTGCCAGCAGGGAGGGTCATCGTAACTGTACCGTCAAGTGTCGGGACCCTGATCTTTCCGCCAAGAACAGCCTCACCAATGCTAACGGGGACTTCTACATAAATATTATTGCCATCTCGTTCAAATACAGGATGCGCTTTTACTGTTAGTTCAATATACAGACTACCCGACATTCCGCCTCTCTGACCTGTGCCTCCCATGCCTTTGAGCTTTACTCTGCTGCCAGTGTCCGCACCAGGTGGAATCTTAACATTTATAGTTTCTGTAATTGTTGTGCTTCCTTTTCCGCTGCATGCATCACATACCTGAGTAACGATTTTTCCCGTGCCCTTACATGCCGGACATGTCTGACTTAACCTGAAAAACCCCCTTTCCTGCTGTACGGATCCTCTGCCTTTGCACCGAGTACAGGTTTGAAAAGACTTCGCCCCCCTTCCTGCACAGGATTTACACGAGACCTCTCTCGTTACTGTAATTGGCTTTTTAACTCCTCTGTATGCCTCCTCAAGAGTAATATCAAACTTTGCCTCAATGTCGTGGCCTCTCAGAGGCACCTCTTCCCGAAATCGAGCCGTATCAGCGTTCCTGAACCCTCCGAATAAATCCGAAAAGATATCTTCAGCCCCGGCACCAAAATCAAAACTAAAACCAGAAGGACCAAAACCCTCAAAACCACGGCCTGCCTCAAAAGGGGTCTTGCCAAACCGGTCATAGTCAGCCCTCTTTTTCGGGTCGCTGAGAACCTCATACGCCTCATTGATATCCTTAAACTTCTGCTCTGCTGTCTTGTCGCCTGGGTTTAAATCCGGGTGGTATTTGCGCGCAAGTTTTCTGTATGCCTTCTTTATCTCCTCAACGGCGGCATCTTTTTTTACTCCGAGTATTTCGTAATAATCTTTTGTTGCAGCTGTCATTTTTTATTAATTCATATGGGAAAGGGAAGCTAAACCTCTTCCATTGTCTCCTCGATAAACCGTTGCCTCTTATATTGTTTATATAATAATACTTGATAAGGTTTATGTCAAGCCTTATTATATGAGGCTATATTTGTATCTTTCATTTCAGGTGCAAAATTAGCATTTTAATTTGCACAGAAACCCCGAAAAGGGGCGTTGCCCAAACAGAGCTTTACTACACCCTTATGATCTTACCAACTGTTATGGAGATGACCTTTCCATAATGTCTTCATACCACACCCTACATATCTGCAAATAAATGAGTCCTTTTTGCTTCACTGAAATTGTATAAAAACCACATTATAGAGAAGATATATTGAAAATCAGGGGCTGAGAACCAAGCGTTAAAGGTCGTAACTTCTTGATTTTTAATCTAAAATACTTAATTTACATCTTGTTACTCCACTTCTGGCCCGTTTATTGCATATGAAACCTCAGATACTGTCGGTAGAGGATAAATGTTTTTCCTTACATGTATCTGTAAAAACATTATAAGGGGGTATATTTAACGTTTTTTGGTATACATAATTCTCCTTGACAAATATTCTTTGTTGATGTTATAAACTCTACAAATAAACTGCTTTCTTTAACGTGAAGAAAAAAATAGACGAGGTAGCTGAAAATTTTTTATAAAAAGGAGGTGAGAGAGAGAGGAGAAAAATTCTCATTCTGCATCCTGAAAATACGGGATGATATAGAAATTGTATTAACCAGAAAATAATTAAAAGGAGGTTGTTTGATGAAAAAGTCGTTTTTAATATTTCTCAGTATTCTGCTTGTCTTAGGTTTCTCTGCCTCGGCTTTTGCTCTCCATGCTTCATCTGAGACAGCGTACAATCCTGGCGCGGTTACTAAGGAAGGTGTCCAGATTCAAATGAGCGGGGAAATCCTGGCAGAAGGTGAATTAACAAACAATTTGGATTTTAATTCTGATAATGCTGATTATGCCTCAGGATACGAGACAAGAGTAAGACTGAAAACCTCAGCACGAGTGACACCACAGACAATGGGTGTTGTAGAGCTAGAAACTGCCATGGGCACTTATGGTGATGCTTATGGATGGGGCTCTGCAAGCATGGCTACTGGTGGTTATACTAATGGGAACGCTAAACGAGGAGATTTGCAAATCCGTCAGGCATTTATTGCTCATCAGGGCTCAGGGCTTCTCGGAAGGACTGCTGGTATAAAGGTCGGCCACATGCTTGTCAGGCTCGGTAATGGGTTATTCTTTAACCATACGAGGGACGGCGATGATGCAATTGTCTTATGGACAACACTTAACGGAGGAGAGGTATCCCTGAACTATTTAAAACTGAATGAGGGGATGCTCACTCAGAGTGATGATGCCAACGCATATGTTTTCACCCTTGAATACCCCCTTGACATGGCAAACATAAGCGCTGATGTTACCTATTTAGATGACCAGGCTATATCAGATGGCCTTCACTTCTGGAACTTTGGTGTTAGAGGTGATACAAAGGCCGGAGACATTGGTCTGAATGCAGATGTTGAATTCCAGATTGGTAAGCAACAGGGCCCTGATATTGATTTTAAGGGGTGGGCATTCCTAGTTGGCGCTGACTACCATATCGGCGATATAACGGTCGATGCAGAAGTTGCCTACGGCAGTGGTGACGATGATCCAATGGACGATGATATGGAAGCATTTGTTACCACTCTTGGCGTTGACGAACAGCACTATACTCTCGTCTACGAAGATCGTGCAGTCAGTGCTGCAGGTGCAACATCTACAGGTTTAACTAACACATGGTATATAAAAGTAGGTGCCGCTACCACGCCAGCCCCTGACTTAAAGCTCGGGTGTGATGCTTACTACCTCCAGGCTTCTGAGGATGTCTCACTTGGAGGAGGAGAGGCAGACACCAAC
This sequence comes from uncultured Nitrospirales bacterium, assembly GCA_964347425.1. GTDB lineage: Bacteria > Nitrospirota > Thermodesulfovibrionia > UBA6902 > BMS3Bbin08 > CAYFYW01. The sequence continues at coordinate 4,823 of CAYFYW010000375.1, read as the reverse complement.
CTCGGTTGGGAAGTTGATGGCAGGTTAGAGTATCAGGTTGACAGGAACCTCGTCTACTATGTTGATGGAGGCTATCTGGTCGCGGGTGATGCATATGACCCGGCTGGAGACTCAGCAGACAATGCATACGTCATCAGAAACGGTCTTAACCTCAAATTCTAAAGCTGTATAACAGGTTGAATTAAAAAGACGTCCCGAATTTCGGGACGTCTTTTTTTATTGCTTCTCCAGGACTAATTCATGATTAAGGGCATCTCCAAAAAAGTTATAACCATAAGGCCGTAAAGAGATTCTACGTCCCAGAGGGGTACCAGCAGTGCCGTCATTCCCCGCACCTGATCAAGTCAGAGGGCATGCTTGACCGGTCTACGACTCATAGAGGGAATCCAGAGGTATAAAAACTCAAAACATGGATTCCGGCGATCCCTGACATTCATCCTTCGCAGTGCTGCGGAGAACGGGAGCAGGGACAAGCTTTTAGGGGATGACGAAAAAGCGGACATTATTTATACGTGAATCAATAATTTTGTGGAAGGATCATAATTATTTAAAGAGTTCTTGCAAATTTTTATTCTTCGTTTTAAAGTTATTCTGTATTATTAGGGACAATAAAATTATTCAAGGGGGTGAAAAATGCCGGAAGAGAAAAAGAAAAAAAAGGAACTGTCTGGAACGGGCTCTCTGACAGGTGAGGCTTTGGAGGCAGAGGATGTACTGGCAGGTTGTGAACCATGGGACAGTGTTGAGACAAAGCTGATTGTCTGGTCATTAATCATAGCGGCTATTGCCCTTGTAACAGGACTTCTGATAGTTCCCACTTCCATACTTAACTAATCATGCACATGGAATTTACTATACGACACGATGGAAAAGACTGGATTGTAGAGAATCAGCTTCTGGCTGTATCAGCACCAACACTTCGAGAACTTGACTGTAAAGTGGGAAAACTTATGAAAGAAAACGGGATGATCAAAAAAGGCCAAAAGGCAAAAGTCCTCATGGCCTTTGACAATTCAACTATACCCCAGTGGATTCGTCAGTATGCACAGCATTATTTCAACAGAATTATTTATGTAGAGGGATAATGATCAAATTCCAAGCCTGCCGGCAGGCAGGCGCAAAATTCGAATTTCCAAACGTTTGGAATTTCGGTTATTGGGATTTGGTTATTGGAATTTAATGTATAGCGTAAGGAGGATGTTCCATGGCCGAACAAAGTCTTACTAACAGGAAATGGTATTCAGGAATGACAGCCCAGGAGGACTGGTGGGCAGTGTGGTTGGGTCTTACCTTCTTTTTTCTAGGGCTTCTTGCTTTGTTTGGCGTTGACCTTGTCGGCTGGATTGCCTACCCCAAAAAATGGGTCTTAAGCCTTCCTGAGGGAGCTGTTGCTAAAAAAATTGTTACTCCTGAAAGTGCATTTTATGCGCTCGGGGGGAAGCACAGCCTGACCGCTAAAGGCTTCTATAAAAGCCTGGGGCCAATAGGAAGTATATTTTTCAGCTACGTCATCTTAACTGTTGCGACAACTATTGGTGCTTATTTTATGAAGTGGAATATCAAGAAGTTCCTTGCGGGCTGGACCATTATCTTCTTCATGACATATCTTGTTTGGTTTATAGGCCACCACGCCTTTTTCTCGGCAACTGCAGTTGACCTAAAGAAGAGCAAATTTGATATGTTTACGCTTTCTCTGGGAGGAGGAGCTTCATTTATCCTTGCATTGATTGTAGGGCTGATTATCGGGAATTTCTTTAAGCCTTTTGCATCATTTTTAAGTGAGGCAGCAAAGCCTGAATGGTATATCAAGACAGCCATTGTATTTCTGGGAGTAAAAGTAGGATACCTGCCTATAAAGGCTGCAGCAACGTCATTAAAATTAGGCAAAGAAGTAGCAGGGCTTACATTTGAACTGTTTGTTGCAGGTGCTGCTGCAACTATCGTGGCTTATATGATCTTCTGGCCCGGTGTTTATGTAATTTCAAGAAAGATATTTAAGCTGCCGCGTAAGACAGCGGCTGTCCTGGGCTCCGGGATTTCTATATGCGGGGTTTCTGCTGCAGTAGCTACCGGAGGGGCAGTAAGGGCAAAACCAGTTGTCTCCATCATGGTTTCTGCGCTTGTCGTTGTCTGGGCAGTCATTGAGCTTGTCATCCTGCCGGGATTTTTTACCCATGTATGGCCAAAAACAGATGACCCGCTTGTGGCAGGCGCTGCCATGGGTATGTCGGTTAAAACAGATGGTGCTGACGCGGCTGCCGGAGAGTTAATGGATGAATTCATGCGCACCAAGATAATAAAGGATACTGATGGTGCGGTTGAATGGCCTGAAGGCATTATAACAGTAAGTGCTGTGATGACTAAAATCTGGATTGACATGTTCATCGGGCTATGGGCCTTTGTACTGGCACTGATATGGGTCTATAAAATCGAACGACGACCAGGAGAAAGGGTGCCGGCATCAGAAGTCTGGCACCGCTTCCCCAAATTTGTTTTAGGATATTTTACCGCATGGTTTATCTATCTCACGATTTTCTTTATACCGGGACATGCCGGTGCAGAAGAAGGAATGACTGTTCTGAAAGCTGCAGAGTCCGGCGACATACCTGTAGAAAAGGGATTGAGAAAACTCTTCTTTATGTTGACCTTTATGAGTCTGGGAATAATCACTGATTTCAAGAAGCTCAGGGAGGCACAATTCGGCAAAATGGTCTGGGTGTACTTTGTCGCCCTGTTCCTGTTCATTATTCCTGTGGCTATTCTTATAGCTTACCTTTTCCATCACGGTATGCAGATACCCAATATAGCTGCTGTGCCCGGTTCTTAATAGTTTCAAAATAGTAAACATATGACGGGACAGGGCTCTGTGGTTTTCCAAATGCATTATTGGGCTCAATTAGGTTTGTTCAATGGCATTTGAGCTTGAAGGTTTTATATATTTGTTTGCGGGTGTAATAATCATATTTTTATACTTTATCAGAAAGAAGGGAATCTCTCGCCTGAAACCTGATGTAATTCCTGAGCTTGATAAAGGAGCCTTCTTTGACTTTAAAAGCCTTTTGGAAACCTCCTATGAGAGGACTCTCTATCTTGGAATTGCATTTTTATTTCTTGCTTATGTAACTTTAACTGGCCTGAGTCTTGATATAAAAGTATTTTGTATTCTTGTCATAATATTTCTTTTTATCTATAATATTTTGCCGCGTAATAAGGTTATGAAGATTTTAATATCTTCAGGAATCAGTATGAAGAGCATAAAAAAAAGAGGGGTGAGGCTCTAGACATTTACAGTCAGGTATCTTGAGAGACTGAACCAAGGTGCAGCCTGGCGTTTAGAACCCTAAAACTCCTTACTGCAATACAACAGGGAGGAGGTGTTTGCTCAGGAACAGGGTAGTATCAAGGCTCTCTAACGAAACATATGAAAAGACTTACAAGGAATGGACTGGGCCAGCGTATTAACTCACACTAATACAGGGAGGTTGTCTAAATGAAAAATTTATTGAAGTTCTCTGTTATTGCTTTAATTACAATGGTTTTTGTACTTTCAGTATTTTCTGATGTAAGGGCGGGTATCAAGTTATATGAAAAGGACGACGTTTCATTACAGCTCTATGGCAGGATACAGCCAAGATTTGAATGGAAAGAAAAAGACGATGCTACAGATACCGATGCAGGTTATGATTTCTATATAAGAAGGACAAGGCTTGGTGTTAAAACTAAACTCACAGAAAACATAAGTGGAAAACTTGAATGGAAATTTGACAACTATCTTCAGGAAGGTAAGACAACCAAATCGAAGCTAGAAAATGCCTATGCTTCATTTGACTATTTTGACTCCACGTTTATTGTTGAATTCGGGCTTGAGAATTCAGTCTTCAGCCGTGAGGGTCAGCTCTCGGATTCGAAAATCCTGTTTGACAACAGAAGCACGATAATAAACAAGATTCAGAGCGAGGGGCTGGCGGACAACGCAACCGGTTTACACATAAAAGGCAAATTAATGGACAAACATCTTGAGTACGGCTTAGGCATCTATGAGGGTGGTGATGATCAGACCCAATTAGAGGGTGTAGAAGATGACGAACTACAATATGCGACAGGCTTGGTGTATCACATCTTTGACCCGGAGAGCATGGCAGGCTCTCATATAGGTGATGGCAAACAATACCTGACCGTTGGCGCTTACTATGCGTTGCAGGGTGACAGGACTGTAGACACAGACACACTGGACATATCCGTTTACGGTGCTGACGTGTTTGGCCAGTTCAGCACCTTCACATGTTCTGGCGGATATTTTGTTATTGACAGGAATTTAAGCAGTGCGACAGATTACAAAAATGACGGCTACTATATCGAGGCGGCTTATCTCATCCCTCAGCAAGTCGGTATAGGTGAGCTTGAGTTTGCTGCACGTTACCAGGCATACACGCCGGACGAGGAGGCAAATGAAGCTGACGAGAAGCAGACAAGCTTAGGAGTAAATTATTATATCAAGAAACACAATATCAAGGTCCAGACAACATATAATATTAACGAGGAAGATGACGAACATAATTTTGACCCGGGCAACAACCTCGTGACCCAGCTTCAGTTTGCATGGTAGTTTAATCAATATTAAAAAAGAGTTATTCGAGGGTTTTCCCCTCGAATAACTCTTTCTGTAATCTCATCACAGAGAGCTGACGACTGATGATTTTTAATTGCACAAATCAAGAGTTGCTTGTACAGTAATTGTAAGCACTCCATATGATTTGCTTAATCTCAATATGGGATTCCATCCCATACCCAGGTTCTTCTTTTGCGTGCCCAAAAGAATAACC
>CAYFYW010000374.1:0-3162 GCA_964347425.1 uncultured Nitrospirales bacterium | reverse complement strand
CATGGTAGATGAAATAAGAGATGGAGGGAAAAAAGCAGGAAAGCAATTAAAAGGACTTATTCAGATTTTTGATTCTTATCAATGGTTCCATCCTTATTCTCTGGCCTTTTCCCGCTCCTGTTCATTATTCTGCAAATCGTCCAAGGTTCTTTTAAGTTCTTTTAACTGTTTTCCTGTTTTTTTTCCTCCATCTCTTATTTCGTCTACCATGTCGGCAAATTTTTCAATTGATTCACCAATTTCTACTGTTTTTTCGCCTACCCATTTAAAAGGCCCTCCACCCTTCCAGATCGTAAGCACCACGATAATTACAATGAGAATAACTACAAGAGATAGTATTCTAAATAAAAGTTTAAACATAACCCTTAATTAAAAACCTAAAATCACAGCCGTCCAGAATACTTATAAACAGGGGGCTGGGCCGGGCCTCTGTTTTGATTTCCGGGTTTTGATATCTGACACCTATTTTACTCATATCTCAACGGTTCGACAGGGTCCATCCTTGCTGCCTGCCAGGAGGGATAAAGAGTTGCCAGAAAACAGATAATAATTGCTGCTGCAGGTACAACGATAAAATCAAACAAACTCATTCTCACAGGGAGATAGCTTAGATAGTAGACATCCGGAGGGAGGTGTATGAACCTGTACGTTTTCAAAAGCTGACAGGTTGTATAGCCTCCCGCAAGACCAATGACTGTTCCGATAACACCGATAATAAGACCGTGAATCATAAAAATAGACATAACGCCTCTGCTTGTAGCCCCCATGGCCTTCATTATAGCTATCTCCCTGGCTTTTTCCATAACAATCATAATCAGGTTGCTGATAATATTAAAAGATGCAACAAGAACTATGAGAATAAGGATTATAAACATTACTATTTTTTCGAGTTTAAGGGCGGCAAAGAGATTTCTGTTCATATCAATCCAGTCTCTCGCATAGTAAGGAGGACCCAGTTCAGTTTCTATTTTGTCCGCGATTTCTTCTGAACTGTATACATCATCTACTTTAACCTCGATGCCTGTAACTTCATTATAAAGTTTAAAAAAATCCTGGGCAGTATGAATATGAATAAGTGCAAGATTTGAATCGTATTCGTACATGCCTACTTCAAAAACACCCACCAGCCTGAATTTTTTCATCTTCGGCATCACTCCAAGAGGACCAATATCACCTAAAGGAGAAATCATATTAATCTCATCACCGACAAATAAACCAAGGTTTCTCGCAAGCTCTCTGCCAACAATGATTCCCGGGATATCATTCTTTCGGTCTTTGAGGCTGTTAATGCTACCTTCCTTAATATATTTAACAATCTCTGTTGTATCAGCTTCGATATCCGGCTCTATGCCCCTGACCACAACACCATAAGCCCTGTCCGCAAAACCCAGCATTACCTGACCGTAAACAAATGGGGAAGAATGTTTAACCCCTTGAATTCTATTAATCTTCTGCCTCAACAATTCATTTCCTTCTATTCTACCTTTGTAATTCAGGACTGCTATATGAGCGTTTACGCCGAGAATTTTCCCCTGAAGGTCTTCGTGAAAGCCCCCCATTACAGAAAGCACTATTATAAGGGCCATTACTCCGAGGACAACACCCGCAACAGATATGAATGTATTCAGAGATATGCCCCGGTGTCTTTTTTTTGACCTGAAATAACGGAGTGCTATGAAGAAATGATAAGGAAAGTGCATTTTTTAATTATTTAGCCACAAACTTTCACAGACTATTTATATTGGATAACTGGAACAACAAACTATTGGCGTATCGAATTTTAAATTTATTATTTTTTCCATTACTCCATTACTCCAAATTTTTTCATTTCTGATGTTCTTTATGATCAAGTTTTTAAGTCTGTGTATATCAGTGGCTGAATAGATTCTTTTATTGTTCTGGTTTAAGCTGTGGAAATAATATTACATCTCTCAAGGAAGGTGAATTGGTGAAAATCGAAAGCAGTCTGTCAATACCTATCCCCTCCCCTGCAGCAGGAGGCATACCATATTCCAGTGCCCGGACGAAATCCTCATCCATAAGACTGGCCTCGTCATCTCCCATGTTCCGTGCCTCCACCTGTTTAAGAAATCTTTGCTTCTGATCTGCCGGGTCATTGAGCTCTGAAAAGGCATTTGCAATCTCTCTGGCACCTATAAAGAGCTCAAATCTCTCTACAAGCTCGGGGTTGTCTTTCTTTCTCTTGGCAAGTGGAGAAAGCTCGACAGGGTAGTCCATAACAAAAATCGGCTGGATAAGTTTTGGTTCAACCTTTTCTTTAAATATTTCGTCAAGTATCTTGCCATGGGTGACCCTGTCAGTAATATCAATGCCGTTTTCAACGGCAAAATCCTTTGCTTTCCCCACACCTTCGAAAACAGCAGGATCGACCCCCTGTTGTTCCATTATATCCTTCATGCTTAACCTGGGCCAGGGAGGTGTAAAATCAATCATTTCTTCAGTATTTTCCCCGAACGGGATACGAAGCCCCCCCATGGCTCCTCTGCATAGATGGGTAACAAGCTCTTCAGTAAAATCCATCAAGTACGTATAATCCACATAGGCAATATAGAATTCCAGCATGGTAAACTCAGGGTTGTGCTTTGTGGATATACCCTCGTTCCTGAAATTCTTATTTATCTCGTAGACTTTCTCATACCCCCCGACAAGCAGTCTTTTTAAATAAAGCTCGGGGGCTATTCTCAGGTAAAGGTCAAGTCCGAGTGCTGAATGGTGTGTTTTAAACGGCCGGGCAGTAGCACCTCCGGGAATCCGGTGCATCATAGGAGTTTCAACTTCTATAAACCCCCTGTCATCAAAAAAATCTCTGATTGCCTTTATCATTTTGCTGCGCTTTAAAAATACCTCTCTTACATGCGGGTTAACAATCAGATCAACATACCGCTGCCTGTAGCGGATTTCAATATCTCTCAGTCCATGCCACTTCTCAGGTAAAGGCCTCAGTGATTTACAGAGCAGAGAGAAAGTCTTAACTTCAATAGTGAGTTCCTCTGTCCTGGTTCTGAAAAGCTGTCCGCTCAATCCTACTATGTCACCGATATCTATGTTTTTAAGGATATCGTAATCTCTACCGAGGACGTCCTTCTTGAAATAAACCTGTCTCTTTCCGGTAGAATCCTGAATATGTGCAACAGTAGCATT
>CAYFYW010000373.1:0-7666 GCA_964347425.1 uncultured Nitrospirales bacterium | reverse complement strand
GGCGGGAATCCAGACAAAAACTATATGTATGCTGGATTCCTGCTTTCGCAGGAATGACTGAAAAGGTTTTTTTTATAATTACGTATAATATTTATGAACTTAAAAAATTAACCGGACACCAATGATCCTAAATCATGAATCATAGACCCTGTATCCTGGTATTTGTAATTTAACACGTAAGATGAAGGGCAGCGACAGCGGGTTTTTTAGATGCAATATCGTTGAAAAGTTTAACCGCTTTCTGAGTATGATCAACATAAACTTCTATCATCTTTGATGTAAGGTGTTGAAGAATATTATCCGGAACCCGCATAGTCCCGTAAAAACCTGTTCCTATTATTAAAACGGGTAATCCAGCACTTAATACATCTGTAAGATCTGCGATTTGAAGCAGATGGCCTTCCTTTCTCCACCAGGATGCATCAACGTGGTCGGGATATATAATGACATCAGAGTTATAGGTCTTCCCGTCAACGGTGATTCTGCCAAAAGAATAATGAGTTATTCTCATGCTCTTAATATAGTTTAAACCGTTCAAACTGTTCAACCAGTTTGGACATTCGAGAGGTATTTGCCTATCCAATTTGTCCCAATTCAAGGGCTGAGCCCTAATCTTTTAATATAGGTCTCAAATTCATGTTCAAAATTATCGCTGAACAGGGCTTTTCCAATATTTTCCCTGATTTCATTCATATTCCATGACCTTGCTTCATCAATCTCATCATAGTTTAATTGTATTTCTCCGTCATAAACATATGAATACGTATATACAAGTTCTGTCTCATAAGGATTCGAGTGAATATATCTGTACAGGAACTTCGGCTCACACATTGTTATGCCGAGCTCTTCTTTCATCTCACGTTCCACTGCTTCGTCCAGTGTCTCGCCACTGTTGACGTGGCCACCCACAGATGTATCCCATTTCCCCGGGGCAACATCTTTGGTCATTGAACGTTTCTGGAGAAATAATTCACCCTTTTTGTTAAATACAAGGACGTGTACAACCCTGTGGATCAATGAAGGGTTTCCGTGTATTTCGGACCTTGGAAGTGTTTTTATGATTTTTCCTTCCCCGGTTACTACATCCAAAAATTCTTCCTGTTCTGTCATGTCTTACTCGTTTAAATCGGTTAGATTTCAGAGATCGTTGAAAATATTATAAATAACTTGATATAGTCTTTTCATGAAGACGGCGCTTACCATTGGAGGTTCTGATCCAACCGGCGGTGCAGGGGTTCAGGCGGATTTAAAAACATTTAAATCCCTGGGCGTATACGGTCTCAGTATTCCGGCTGCTCTGACAGCGCAGAGTACAGAGGGCGTAATTGATATTCATGACATCCCCCCTGTTTTTTTTACAGAACAGATCGATACACTCCTCAGAGATATACGTCCTGACGCATTGAAGACCGGGATGCTTTATGCATCTGAGACTATCAGTATTGTTTCTGAAAAAGTAAAACAATACTCATTAAAAAATCTTGTTATTGACCCGGTGACCGTTTCTTCCTCAGGTGCGTCGCTTGTTAAGGATAGTGTTTTGGAAACCATGAAAAGCTACCTGTTCCCTTTAGCAAGAATAATAACACCTAATATCCATGAAGCGTCGCTTTTTACAGGGATAAACATACAAGATGAAGAGGATATAAAAAAGGCGGCAGTAAGACTTAGGGAATTCGGCCCACAAACCGTGGTAATTACAGGTGGCCATCTGCAGGGTAAGGCAATTGATTTACTTTTTGACGGAGATGATTTTTTGTCCCTGGAAGGTAAAAGACTTGAAGGAGAATATCACGGGACTGGATGTGTTTTTTCGTCGGTTGTCACCGCCAGCTTTGCATTAGACCTTGATGTAAAAGAAGCCGTTATTAAAGCAAAGGACTTTGTGTTCAGGGCTATGAGATCGGCCATTTCTCCTGGTAAAGGGATGAAGATATTAAATATATAATGCCGAACCCTTATGTTGAGACTCTCACTACTGTCTTCAGATTCCCTCTTGGATTGAAGTCCCCGGTAACTTCCAGATATCGCGGTTTCAGGAGTTTACGAAGATCGTCAAAGATCTTATTAGTCGCAGACTCGTGTGAGAGAAATTGGTTTCTGAATTTATTCAGATGGAGTTTCAGGGACTTAAGTTCAATGATATATTTATCAGGTATATAATTGATTTTTATTGTTGCAAAATCAGGATAACCTGAGCGCGGACATAGACAGGTAAATTCAGGATAATTTATGTCAATTGTATAGTCTCTCTCAGGATAGGGATTTGGCCATTTCACAAGCTTAGCCTTCGAAATCGCCTTTTCTCCGTATTTAGTATCCTTCATTGAGGTAATTTACATTATAAGACTCTGTTAAGGCAAGAATGGTGCGGGCTGAAGGCTGCAGATCTTTTTGCATGGCTTGTTATTTCAAATAAAAATCGTTTAAATTAACGTAATGGCGGTACTTGAGATTAAAAAATACCCTGATAAGATATTGACTGAACGAACATCAGTGGTTAAAGAAATTACCTCTGAAGTACAGAAACTTATTGATGATATGATAGAGACCATGTATGCAGCTCCTGGCGTTGGTCTTGCGGCTAATCAGGTTGGGGTCCCAAAGCAGGTTTTGATTATTGATGTAAGCAGCAAAGAGGAACGTGTCCCGCTGATTACTCTTATAAATCCCGAGATAATTTCGTTGGAGGGGGAAGCTAATTTTGAAGAGGGCTGTCTGAGTCTTCCCGGTTATACAACAATGTTAAAAAGGGCCGAAATAGTAAGAGTAAAGGGGCTTGATAGAAACGGGAAATCCGTAGAGATTGAGGGTAAAGGTCTTATGTCAAGGGCGCTTCAGCACGAGATAGACCATCTTAACGGAATATTATTAATTGACAGGATTGGACGTATTAAAAGGGAATTTTTTATAAAACGTTATAAAAGGGAAAGGGTGTAAGGTGGAAGGTGTCCTTTGAGACTTGTCTTTTTTGGCACTCCGGAGTTTGCTGTCCCTTGTCTTGATGCGTTGCTGAACTCAGGGCATGAAGTGCTTGCAGTTGTTACACAGCCTGACCGTCGAAGCGGGAGGGGAAAGCAGATTATAAATTGCCCTGTTAAGCTTGAAGCACTAAAGAATGCACTCAGGATTCTTCAACCTCTGAAGGTGAAAGATGAAAATTTTATCAGGGGTATAAAGATACTGAATCCTTCAGTGATTGTTGTTGTAGCATATGGACAGATATTTCCCGTCGAAATAATTGATTTACCTCAATTTGGGTGCGTAAATGTACATGCTTCCCTTCTTCCGCAATATCGCGGAGCAGCACCGGTAAACTGGGCCATTATTAATGGGGACGAAGAGACGGGTATAACTACAATGCTTATGGATAGAGGCATGGATACAGGGCCTGTATTGATTCAGGAAAAGGTAGAGATAAAGATAGATGATACAGCAGGAAGTCTTTCTCAAAGACTCTCGGATATCGGGGCAGATGTTTTGATAAGGACTTTGGGAGGAATGGAAAGCGGCGGTATAAAGCCTGTGCCTCAGACTGGAGATATATCTTATGCCCCCCTTCTGCAGAAGACTGACGGACTTATTCGCTGGTCAAAATCAGCCGGAGAAATAAGTAATTTTGTAAGGGGGATGAATCCCTGGCCCTGTGCCTTTAGTTTTCTAGATGGAGAAAGGATAAAAATCTTAAAAGCTGAATCGCTGGAGGGTAATGCAGAGCCGGCGGTGGTGGAGGTAGTGGGCAGGGAAAAGTTGCTTGTAGGTACTGGAAGAGGAATGCTTTCCATACTTGAGATACAACCGGCGGGAAAATCAGTCATGGCAGTTAAGGCATTTATTCAGGGAAGAAAGATAAAAAAAGGAATAAGATTTTATGAAAAAACAGTGGATTAGAGGTCTGATGTTTAAGCTGGGGTATCCCTTAATGCTTATCTCCGGTTGGATACTAAGGATAAGAAAAGATAGAATACAGAAGTTGCTTATAGATGTAAATAACACAATTGTTCGATCCAGTAAAAAAAGGCCTGCCAGAAGGCTTCTCCTTCTGCTTCCCCATTGTCTTCAGCGCAGCGATTGTAAAATAAAGATTACATATGATGTTTATAACTGTGAGGGTTGTGGCAAGTGTGAGATAAAAAATTTTACTGAAATGGCAAGAGACCTCAATTTAGACCTGTTTGTTGCCACCGGAGGGACAATAGCAAGAAAGATTGTGGTAGAAATAAAGCCAGAAGCTATTGTGGCAGTTGCCTGTGAGCGTGATCTTTCAAGCGGAGTTATAGATACATATCCTCTGCCAATTTTAGGTATTGTAAACGAAAGACCCTTTGGTCCATGCTTTAATACAAGGGTTAAAATTGATAGAGTAAAAGAAGCTATTAATTTTTTTGCCAAGGATGAAACATAACGAGGCGAGCCCGCTTCGCCGACAGGCGAGTCGAGGTTTAGTCGTATCGACCGGAGAGTCGCTCCGGCTTGCTGCAGAGTTGTTCATCTAATTAGTCATGTTTAAGAATTTTTTTAAGCTTATAATCTACTTTCTCGTTTTTGTTTTTCTCGGAGTTATTGTTTCTTTGTTAATTTTTCAAATAATTGACTTTGACAAAACTGTTAAGGTGCCTTTACTTACAGGAAAAAGTATTTCTGAGGCAAAGAGACTTTTAAATGACAGGGGGCTTTCTCTAGTTATAGAGGATCGAGATTATGATCCGGAAATATCCGCTGAACTTATTATCAGGCAGGACATAGAAGCGAACGAACGGGTTAAAAAGGGCGCCGGAATCAGGGTGTTTATCGGTAAAGAAAAATTTGCAATACCTTATTTTGAAGGAATGGATGTTAATGATGTGGAGCTTACGCTCAAGAAAAGAGGAATGGAAATAGGTAAAATTACCAGTGTGCATTCTGATACAGTTGAGATAAACAGGGTTATTACGCAAAGGCCGCTGCCCGGCTATTTTAGTGATGGTAAAGTGAATCTCATTGTAAGTTTAGGTCCGTACGATGTATCTTATAGATGTCCGATGTTTGTTAATATGACAGTGGATGAGGCAAGAAAAATAGCAGGTGCCCTCGGGCTTAAACTCGTAGAGCAAAAAGAGGGTAGGGTGATAGTCCTTCAAAAGCCAGAAGCGGGAGCTATTATAAAAAAAGGTGATTCAGTAGAAATTACGCTTGGCCGTGGTTGGGGGGTCTGGTTCTAAGGGCAAATGAGGATTGCCCTGATTTCACAGATTAAAGACATAGATTACGCAGATAGATTTATAAAATCCGTGTAATCATAATTATAAATCGGTGTAATCAAGTATAATTGAAAATTATGCTGGGGGTTTTATGATAAAAATTGCGCCGTCTATTTTATCAGCGGATTTTTCTGAATTAGGTGAAGAGATAAAAAGGGCAGAAAAAACGGGAGTTGATTTAATTCATGTTGATATTATGGACGGACATTTTGTCCCGAATATAACTATTGGCCCTCCTGTTGTAGAATCTATAAAAAAAGTAACCAGTCTTCCACTTGATGTTCATTTGATGATTGATGAACCGGACAGGTATATAGAAGCCTTTGCCAGAGCCGGCGCAGACATAATAACAATCCACGCAGAGGCATCTACGCATCTACACAGGAGCATTTGCTATATAAAAGATAATAAGAAGAAGGCCGGGGTATCTCTTAACCCGGCGACTCCTCTTAATGTTCTTGATTTTATACTCTCCGGAGTAGATATGGTGCTTTTGATGTCTGTTAATCCGGGATTTGGCGGTCAGAAGTTTATACCACAGACTCTTGAAAAAATTAAAATGCTGAAGAAGATAGTTCAGAATAATAATTACAATGTTGAAATTGAGGTGGACGGAGGAATAAACATCGATAATTCGGGAGATGTAGCAAAAAATGGTGCAGATATTTTAGTGATGGGAAATGCTTTTTTTAATTCAGATAATTACGAAGAGGTTGTAAAGGCTGTCAGAGAAAATTGTCGATAAGTCCTGCTAGCCTGTATTTTTCACAAGTTATTACATATGGATCATCTCCATAAAAGTTGGTATAATCTTTACCTCCTGGAATCCCGAAAAGGGACGTTGTCCCATCGGCGTACAGCCGTGTTGCGACCCCGCCGCTTTACGCGGGACTTTACGTCCTTTTTACCAATTAATTGATCGAAGAACCAAATTTCATGGCAGTATTCTTTCGAAAGGGATGAGTAAATCGGGCAGAAGTTTTTTTGAAAATGCAGAGAGAAACAGGGCTTCAGCAAGATATACTAGAGCGATTGAATTATATAAAGAGTCACTTAAAGCTTTTAAAAAAGAATGTGATGTCAAAGGAATTCTTGATTGTATTCTCTCTATTGCTGATACTTTTAGGGTAAGAGGTGATTTTGACAGAGCACAGACTTACTATGGAAGGGCCCTTGGTATTGCCGAGGGTATTGATGACAGGGCCTCAGAGGCTGATGCGCTGGTTGGTTCTGGTCTATGCCTGAGGGCGTGGGGCAATTGGAAAGGTGCGTTTGCCAAAATAAACAAATCACAGAGGATTTATAAATCACTTGATGACAGAAATGGGGAGGCCTTTTCTCTATGGGCAAGAGCTGGTACCTACAGAATAAAAGGGGACATAAAAAAAGCACTTCAAACCTTTCACGCAGCATTTATAAAGTTCAGCCTTCTTAAGGATAAAGCTGGTATGAGTTACTCCTTGTGCGGGCTTGGGGGATGTTCGAGAATAGCTGAAAAATTCAAAGATTCTGAGAAATACTATAAGACAGCAAACAGAAATTTTAAGCGGCTGCATGATTACTTTGGACTTGCGTATTCCTTTTGCGGTATTGGAAATGCAAAAAGAATGTGTGGCGATTATAAGAAAGCACTGTTTTTTTTTGACAAGGCTTCAGCCATATATAGAAAAATCGGGGATAAAGTCAGTTATGCCTATACACTCTGGGGCGTGGGCACGACCTATAAGATGCTCGGCAAAATAAAAAGCTCCGGAGAAAAATTCAGAGATGCTGAGATACTTTTTAGGAAGACGAAGGACCCGAGAGGAAAAATCTGTTGTATTCTTGGCAAGGGAGAGTTGGATTACTTAAGCGGCGATAAAGAGAGGGCTATCAGGTCATTTCTAGGGTCACGTAAACTTTCAGCTTCTTATGGGTTTAAGGTTGAAGAAAGATATGCGAGGAGACTGCTCATGTTATCTGAGCGCGGGAGGGACTTTCCTGTAAATCTGCCGTAACCGGAAACATGTAATGTCATCCCGAAAGAATGAAATTCCAGCTTTCAAATTGTTCACCCCGGGCGAATCCCGAAGGGTCAGGACAAATTCTCAACACGTAGGACAAATAAATTCCAACAACCAAATTTAAAGTCCCAAACTATAGACTCACGCATAAATAATGTCCGCTTTTTCATCATTCCCGAAAGTCTTAATCGGGAATCCAGAAGTCATAGCTAATGGAACTTCCTTTATATTTGATGAGTTATGGCTTATTGCATATCCATGCAGAGAGACTGGATTGTCCGATCATTCATCCTTCGCAGTTTCATCCTTCGCAGTTTCATCCTTCGCAGTGCTACGGAGAATGGAGCTACGGAGAATGGAGCTACGGAGAATGGAGCTACGGAGAATGGAGCTACGGAGAATGGAGCTACGGAGAATGGAGCT
>CAYFYW010000372.1:0-9703 GCA_964347425.1 uncultured Nitrospirales bacterium | reverse complement strand
CAGGTGGATGGGGTGGGCATCAGCAGTAAAGTTATAGATCTCCCAGTCCTCGGTCGCCCCGAGTTTGGGATTTTCTGTTACGTTAATTGTAACAATTGATCCGTCCTGAAGGGTTACATTTACCGGAGTACTTGCACCCGTGGTGTCAGTCCATTTAAGCGGGATACCAAGAGGCATAGCCGGATTCGTAAGGTCGACCTGCCCCAGCAAGGCCTCCTTGGGCCCGAAGGGTAAGCCGCCACCCAGACAGTCAGGGGGTACACTACCGGCAACGACAACGACGTTGCCTGCCAGATCTATGTCTACACAGAGCACTTCAGACTCCCCCTCGTTGAGCGAGACCTGCCGCGCAATACCTTTCTTCTTTTTCTGTTTCAGCTTGCCCTCTGCTTTCGGCTTCATGTTCACCGGCGACGAAGTCATGGCATCGCCCGGCTGAAGTAACGCTGAGCTCACCACGAACTCCATAACCTGTCCGGTCGTTGCAGGGTCTGCCGCAACATCCGGAAAGCCTCCAAACGGCGCGTCAGGTGCGGTGTTAAGCATGCGAACAACGGTCCCATCAGGTAAACCACTGAAGTCTACTATCGAATCCGCCCGCTCTGCCAGCCCCATCAGCAACGCCTGTTGTGGGTCGGAAGCCGGCACCAGTGGTGGCATTGTGCCGTTACCCGGAAGCGGCGTGGCAAATCCGGTTTCAACTCTAACCACCTGCCGCAGAAAGCCCTGCTCGGCACCGATCTGGTAGAAAGGAATCTCCGTACCAACAAGTGCCGGATTAGGAGAGGCTACTACTTGAAGTGACAGATTCAGGAAGCGGGAGTTACAGCCGTTCAGAAGACGGAAGCGATATTTGGCCGGGGCCACATCCAGAGTTGGCCAACTCACGCCATTTACCACCATCACGTTGAAAAAGGCCTCCGGGTTCCATGTTGGTGCGATGTCTGAGCCGGGCACAAAGGGGATCTGGAGCTCCGGCTCACCCGGAAACTGCTGTGGCTCACCCGGCACATTCAGAAACTCGAAAAACGCCCGGTTGTCCGGGTAGAATAGAGAGCCGTCTTCGTTGAAGGAGCGGTCCTGGATCACGATGGGGATCTCACGGATCGCATTTCTGAGCGGATTGCCAGGTATATTGAGATCAAGAACCAGATCACCTGCCTTCGGAGCCGGTCCTGGGAGCACGGCATGAAAACCCGTGCTGGTATCCTTGATTACGTCGTATTTGCCGCCACGTACCAGCCAGAAACCAGCCGGCCCGGCGTAAACATTCAGGCGGGTCATGCCAAGGCTGTGGTCGTGGTACCAGAGTGTGGTTGCGGGCTGGTCGTTGCGGTATAAGTAATCCGCATAGCCGAGATTGCCCGGATTCATCCCTGTGGCATCATCAAGGATGCTTCCACTTGTGGCATATCCCATAGGGATGTTGTTTGCGGCCGGCAGCCACCATGCCTCCGGATAGCCGTCGCTGTGGGGATCCACATGCGCGCCATGGACGTGGGTAACAACAGGCACGGGACCTGTGTATTGGAACGGGTTGTTTGTAGCACAGTCAGTCCTGTTCGTGCCGTCTCTGCACCCAACAGCAGGCGGGTTTGCCCAGTGAAGGGTCTGGTCAAGCGGCAGCAGGTGGGACAGATAGTTACAGGCCGGGTCGGTCGCCGGAGTTGGCGAGACGGCACAGGCGGCCGGATCCACAACCAGATCATTAATCCATCTGACGTTGACAGGCACGTTTGAAATCGACTCGACCGTATAGGCCGGGTAGTTGAACTGCGAGTTTGGAGCCGGCGCAACCCCGGGTCCACCGCCAAGGGCCGTTGAATCGGGCGCCGGGTCTGCCGCAGGTCCGTAGCTCCAGATCGTTGTCGCCGGGAAATTCGGGTAAATATCAGCCGGATCTGCTACTGTATCCCATATCCCGCCGGGCAGGATTTGCTGCTGAAACTGCCTGACTGCTATATCATAGTTGTCAGGCCCGGTAGCGTCGGTGTTCATGACGGGCGGAATGACCAAGGGGATAATATACTTCGTAATTGTGTTCGGATCCAGCGTCCCGCCGGGAAGTGTCTGCGCAAACGCACCGGCATTCAGGAGTATGATAAATCCCGATACAAGCACAATTGAAAACATTATTGACTTTTTGCTTCTTTTCATTGTTCTCTCCTTTTTTAAAAAAATTTTTTTCTTCGTGTACTTATTTCTCAACTTTTCGACTACCACCTCCAATCTTTACGATTCCAAGAAATTTTGTTTCTAAAACCTCGAATGAGGGCAAAAGCAATACTTATTAAAAAAAGAACATCGTCAAATATATATCACACAAGTTTGTAACGACGGGTTTAGCTTTGTCACGATTGTTTTTATGTTCTCATGTTAAAAAGGTAGCTCTTTTTTTAAGCGGAACACATGATCTAAATCATATTTATTTAGGTGTCAGGTCTTGACATTTGACATTAGAATAAATTCAAATATGGAAATATCCGCTTATAGAACCGTTGAAAGATTCAAATAGGGGAATAAAACCTTGCACTAAGGCCTTCATTGAAAGGGAGGAGTAATGTTTTTTGAAGATAAACTTAGATCGGACAGAAGAATCCTAAAAAGAAGAAGCTAATGGAGAAAGCATTGAAGTGAGCAATGGCAAATGTTGAGACCAGAACCATACCGCTGTATTTTCAAAGTATTCTTATGTAACTAGAGTAGAGGTCTTGAAAGAATTCTACGTACGCCTCAGGTTTTTCCGTTATTAATAAACCGATATTGTTCGTTGAGCCATTTAATGAGTCTCTGTCTGACCATATTACCTTACACAGCAGACTTAGTGTTTCTCCTGAAGTCATTCTGAATTCTATCTCAGCTGCTCTTCCAGGAGTAAGATCGTTTGTGTCCCCGGCAGATTCAGTCCTGATGTGAATACCGTCTTCGGAAACAGTTCTAATAACTCCGCTAAAGTGCGTAGAGCCAGCGACAATTTCAGCCTCAAAATCACAGGGAATCCTCGTGGAACGCATTTTCCTCATGGCTCTAAATCTCCATCTTCCGCACACGGGTGAGATGAATCTGAATACCGAATTGTATTCAACATAAAAGTTATTTTCAGAGTAGCAAAAGCCATCTAACAAATCTGTGACTCCGGTCACAAAAAGGTGTCAGGTCTTGACATTTGACATTAGAATGAATTCAGATAAGGAGAGTGGCCCTCATATGAGGGCCACTCCATAGGTATTATTGTACCTTAGCTTCAGACAAATACCATTTGTTACGGACATTTAATTGGACAATCGATAGGCGTCATCATGCCACTAAAAATCGAAGCGTCATTCTCATCCTGGTAGGCAAAAGGACCACCTAGTGATTTAAGGTATACAATAGCATGAAAATGACCCTGAACATGCTGGACCTGTACTATATCTTCATACGAGAGAGCAATCTCGTAGAATTCGCCCGTCCCCCTATCCAGTTGTGCTGTTCCGTGAAGAGGAACACAGGCCTGCTCTCTTATTCTTCGCCATATTCCTACAGCCGAAAGGTGATTCAGAGTCTTGGGAGCGTCATCATTAAAAGCTAATTCAATTTCACCAAGTGGAGTACCTGTAGCCGTGTTTAATTCCCAGCAATAAACACCAACAGGTGATCCTGCTTCTGCACTTACCATGGTGCCGCCGATAAGTATGGCAGCCGCAAACACCACGAGAAAAACCGGTAATATTTTAATTTTCCTCATTGTTTTCCTCCTTCATCTTATAAATTGTTTATCTGATTTCTTACAACCTTTTACTGTCTTCTTGATTCATCACCTCCTTCTATGAAAAATTCTCGCAAGGATTTCTTCTCCCTGCTATTATACCCCTTATCTGGGGATACTACTTTTTAGTTGATTCTTTAAACCATCCTTGCTGATTGAATGGTTCCCGGAAGATTTGTCATTTCCCCCAGAGGGCTTCTTTCCTTTGGCATCGAAGCCGACTTCTCACTAAGAGGACTAAAAGATTTGGTTATAACTTTATCAAAAAACAGTTATTTACTCTATGTGATTAGAGTTTGTCTTTATGATTTATTGAAAGAAGACCCCTTCAATGTGTTAAATAATATAACACTATATTCATCAATTGTCAAAGCTGTGTTCAAAATAATAAGGTGTCAGGTCTTGACATTTGACATTAGAATAAATTAAATGTCGAAATAACCGATTATACAGCCCGTTAAAGCATTCGAATAGGGGAATAGCACCTGGCAGTAAGGCCTTCATTGAAAGGGAGGAGTAACGTTTTTTGAAGATAAACTGAGATCGGACAGAAGATCCGAAAAATGAAGAATGTGATAGAGAAATATTGAAGTGAGTAATGTCAAATATTGAGTCCTGCCCCCTATGCCTATTTGATTTCTTATAAAAACTCAGGAAACTCCAATTTTCTTTTTTTTAACTTGTTGACTTACAATAATCGAATATTTAGAATATTGGATAATCATAAATTCTAAGCTTCGGGATAGGGTGCTAGACTTCCTAACAACTCTATAGTATAGTCCCAATAGCCCTATTATGCTTCCTTCAATTCTCAAATAATAAGTGTTGTTTGAAATCCATTAATAATTCTCATCAAAGGGGGGGGTAAATATGAGAAACCAGAGTTATCCAAGAATTATTTTAGGGATTTTTGTTTTTGTTGTATTTACATTCGTTTACGGGAATGTTTCAGCAGAGAATTGTCTTGAAACCTGGATCGAAGACAATGCCCGAAATCTTATTAACAACCCGGGTTTTGAGGAACAGCCAGATTTCAATGGGTGGACCCGTTTTATTCCTGACGAAGCTAATGAATCAATAGATATTAATCATTATGGCCATAATCGGTCAGCAAAGGTTGAATTTAACAGCGCAGACGGTATCGATTTTTCATTTGGCCAGGGATACTTAGCTGTTAACAGTGACACGACCTATTTCATACAGGGGTATATAGACAAAATAAAAGGTTCCGGTTCATCATGGTTAGGATCACAGATTCTCGTTAAAGATGAAAATAACAAGACCTGGACTACATATAATCTAGAAGAAACAAATGGCTGGACCCTGTTAAGGAAAGAATTTACGACCATGACTGATACGAATAATGTTGTAGTGTATCTGATGACTAAAGGATATGGTATTGTCAGTGGTACAGTCTGGTGGGACGATATCCAGCTCCTTCCCGTACCAGAAATAAATAGTTTGAATGAAGTGGGGGGTACTATTGAAATTTCCGGGGTAAGTTTCGGCACTGACCCGAGAAATGATCCTTACTATGGAAATATATACGGCGATGGAAATGGGAATTGTGTTTTTTATGACACTGGATGTCTGCCGGCAGATTATATTGATTCGTGGTCGAACGAATTGATTGTAATCAATAAGACCGGTGACGGGTCTGTTCAGATAGGGAATCGAGTCTTACGGGTAAAAAGCGGCGGAATAGTCTCAGGTGCGAAGTCTTTAGAGCCGGGATTTATCTTATCAAATAGTAAGATATCTTTAGAGTTCCCCAATATTTCCGGGGGTGAAGGGATCGGACAGACCACAGATGTCAGCACAGGCAGACAATTTCTTGATGAATCAGTGCATGTATCATTATATGAGTTAACGGTAAAAGATTCACCTTTTAATAACAGCAAAACAGTAATAAGTTCAAAAGACGCCTCAAGTATTTCGTATGACTCAGTTAATGAAAACGGAACAGAGACACTTACGATAACTGCTAACCACTGTAATGAATTTATTGTTACCGCCACAATCTTACTTCCATCGAGCGGTGCAGCGCAGTTTTCAATTGATGTTCAAAATTCAGGAAGCAGGGTGATACAGTCTGTGCGTTATCCCCTGATAGCTGCAAAACCAATGCTCGGAAGCAGCGGGACGGATGATATGATAGTAATTCCTGAGGCTACGGGATATCTATTAAGAGATCCGGCTTCTATTACGGAAACATATTATACAGAGATTGAATATCCCGGTAATATGAGTATGCAGATGGCGGCATATTATGACTCAGATCCGCCTGATGCCGGTCTTTATCTGTCAATGGATGACAGTGAGGGTTATAAAAAGAGATTCAGTTTTGACAGGATAGTTGATGAAACAGAGAATTACATTAACTTTTCGTTCAATCATATTACTTCCGAAGCACAGGGCAACCAGCTAGCCGTTCCATATCATATCAATATTGATACATTCAGCGGTGACTGGTACGACGCAGCCGACAGGTACAAACAATGGGCATTGTCCCAGCCATGGACTTCAACAGAACTGAAGGACCGGGACGATGTGCCTGCATGGCTGTATGACATGCAGGCGATATTTATAGTCCAAAAGGCCAGTCCTGAAGTATTTACGAGTATAGTTGATTATTACAAGGGAATTTTAGGTGTTTCGAGAGTACTGCTTAATCCCGGCGGCTTCTGGGGTGTTAACAACGGTTTTTATGATGGTCACTATTATACTGACTATTGGGGTACACAGCAGACGGCATTCTTCAACTGGTCCGGCATCGATTTATTTGCTGATGACCCTGTCTACAATATATCTGAAGAGAATGATCCGCCATATGCCCTGCTGAAGACAAATATTAATGCGCTGCAGAACCAGGGATCCGATGCTTACTTCTTTATCTCTTCGCTTATCTGGGACAATTACTTCTTTGAATTAAGCAGTTCGTATCCGGGATTTGAAAGTTGTTCCTTACTCGATCCGCTTACGGGGATACCTGATGACATAAAACTTTATGACGACCGTGACCACTACTACAGTTATGGTGACAGCTACGCAGTTACAAGAGAAAACACACTGACTGATCTAAAAGCTTACATGCAGTTAAATGATCAATATTGCCGGGCGACCGCAAGCATGTGTGTGGGTACAGATTCTGACAATATTATGGACCTGGCAGTTTATAACAATATTAAAAGGGGCATAGACCATGACGCCCGCCTCATGTCTCTGGACGGAATAATTGGAGGGAAAATTGAAGGGTGCTGGAATCCGGGCCACGGACATCCGGCAGGAGAGGGTAAATGGACACATGACCGTTACGTGAAGGTCCTGAATGACATTAAAGGCATTATTAGTGCAAAAGGCATGCACGGACAGTTCGCTTTATCCATGGAGAATGTAAACGAACTCTATTTACAGCACCTTTCATTTCAGTACATGAGACATGGTCATTTATATCCCATATACGAGAAAGGAAACTCAAGGATTCCTCTCTTTAACTATGTCTACAAGGAGTATTACATGGGAGCTGACTGGGGAAGTTCATTAATATTCTACGATGATAATGACCATCTAATAAATAGATGGGTTCTGGGAATGGGATTTATTCAGGGAAATATTCAGGGGACACAACTCGGTTCAGATCCTGCCAACGACCCTCTTTCACCAGAACTTGTTGAATTCTATAATCGTCTGATAAGTATGAAAAGGACTGACTTCTATAAGGGCGGGATGCTTAATCCCCCGGTGTTTAACGGAATTCCTGAGGCAACTCCACTCGGGTCATCAAATCTGAATTATATAGATACTGTATTAACGAATGTTTTAAAGACAGATGATCATACGATAAGTTATCTGCTGGTTAATACCGAACTGGATGGAACTTATTCAATACAGTTTGATGCTGAGCAGTATGATCTGCCGACCAATAAAGTCAATATAAAGATCATTAAAAACAGTGTTGAAATAGACAATCAGCAGGATATGTTTCTTCCGCTTCCTGTAAGTATTGATCTTGACGGCGGTGACGTAATGGAAGTCAGAGTTGAATACTGGGATTTTGATGGAGATGGGTTAAATAATAATTATGAGCTCCATATCGGGACAGATCCGAAGAACCCTGATACGGACGGTGACGAACTGAATGATGGTGCTGAGATTCAACTAACAACAAACCCCCTCCATCCTGACACGGATAAAGACAGGATTCAGGACGGGCCGGAAGTAAATCAGGGCAGTGATCCCCTGGTTATTTTCTCACCCCATGCTGAAGGCTGGAACCTGAGCAGAAATAGCGACTTTTCGACATCGGATACTTCTTTCTCTATAAATGATACATTTCACATAATCGTCTGGAGCAATATTGCGAATGCACAGCCCATGAAGAAAGCTGAGTATAAGATCAAGAATACCAGCGGATTTGTACATAAAGAGGATTTGGTCAATACAGATCCGTCGGTATATACAGAAAATGTTGCCCTTTCAGGTTTCAGCACAGGTGCATACACGGTAGAAATCTGGCTCCGGGACAACAATAACGATGAGTATGAGAAACAGGATATTGGAATTAGTGTTCAATAGTATAGAGTAAGGCACAGTAGGGGTCAGGTCTCAATATTTGACATTAGAATAAATTCAAATATGGAAATATCCGCCTATATAGCCCGTTGAAGGATTCGTACAGGGAATAGCACCTGGCAGTAAGACCTTCATTGAAAGGGAGGAGTAAGAATATAATAACGCAGCGGTTTTACAGTCATTTACGAGATTTAAAGATAAGCTTTGATCGGACAGAAGAATCCTTAAAATGAAGAATGCGGCAGAGAAATATTGAAGCGAGTAATGTCAAATGTCAAGACCTGACACCTGTACCTCTGCTACGGGATTACCCGGATGATATCAAAACCTTCAAATCCTGTTGTTCCCACCATGCCGGCGACATGAACCATGACATTGTCTCCGTCAGGCAGGAGGTCTATCACATCAGCCCTCCTGAATTTGACCATCAGGTCAGGTATGCCGTCTTTGTCATGGTCGCCAATGTTATAAGGCCATAGCTCGGCAGGAATTGCTCCTTCAAAGAGGATTGAAGATACTATAATGTCAGCCACATCATATCCATCAGGAAGCTCGATATAAACAACTACCCATTTGCCCCTGCTCTTTTTATTCAGCGTATCAGGGTCAAAATCTATTGTAGCGGCAATGTTTGTCACAGGGAGATATATTGAAAATGTCGCCATATCCATCCACCCGCCGTAACGGTCCCCGTCATAAGCCCTTGCCCGCCACTTATAGATTGTATTGTCTGAAAGCGCCTCACTTAAAGTTATGGACGTTATGCCTGAAATACTCTCAGGAATTCCGGTTATAGACTTGATGGATAATCCATCGGAAAATATTTCGAAGTCATATGCAAGATTGTCGCTGTCAGGGTCCAGGGCATTATAGATTGACAGAGAAGGATAGAGCGTATCAACACTGCTTCCTTCAGCAGGAGAGTTCAGTCCCGGAGCGCCTGGTGCATCATTGGCAGTATTTACCATAAACGCAGCAAGAGACATCCAGCCGCTGTATAATTCGCCGTCAAACGAGCATGCCCGCCAGTAATAAGTTTCGTTTTCAAAAAGACTTACAGGAACTGTCCAAGAAGTAATATCGACGGTCTCTTCCACTCCGGCAACTGCAGCCACGAGATTCGTCATCGCCTCATCTTCGTAGAGTTCAAACTCATAGGACAAGACATCACCGTCTATATCGAATGAATTATGAACTGATATCTCGGGTGTAAAGACATTCACTGCTCCTCCGTCTGAGGGGTTCGCAAGAATCGGTGCTGTCGGTGCATCATTTCCGGTATTTACGAAAAAGCTAACAACCTCTGACCATGAACTTTCCACTAGGCCGTCGCTTGCTTTAACCCGCACAAAATAATGAGTGTTATCATTCAATCCTTCTCTA
>CAYFYW010000371.1:0-1643 GCA_964347425.1 uncultured Nitrospirales bacterium | reverse complement strand
TAAATATAACATAAAGGCCGGTGTTAAAAAGTTCGATAATGAAAAAAGCCGGAGCTTTAAAATTTATGATAGAATGAGAATATGACTATGACGGATGCCGGTAAAAAGATAAGCGATTTTTTCAGAAGGAATGTATGGGAGATAGATATTCTTTCCCTCGGCAGGTATAAATCATTTGTCGTCAAATCCCTCAGGTTGCTCAATGTCGCTGTAAGTGAGTTCTCTGAGGGGCAGCTCACACTCAGGGCCATGAGTCTTGTGTACACGACTCTCCTTTCCATTGTCCCTTTAATTGCGATCAGCTTTTCCGTCCTTAAGGCGTTCGGAGTACACAACGAGGTTGTGGAGCCCTTTCTACTTAAATTCCTCGCCCCTCTCGGCAGTAAAGGTGAGGAAATAACTTTTAAAATTATAAGTTTTGTTGAAAACATAAAAGCGGGTGTGCTCGGTTCTTTCGGTCTCGGTATGCTTATTTATGCATTGGTCTCGGTAATCCAGAAAGTTGAGAAGTCCTTCAATGCAATATGGAGGATTAAAAAATCAAGAAGCCTTGCAAGAAGATTCAGCGATTATGTAAGCGTAATATTAATAGGTCCTGTTCTGATTTTCTCGGCGATCGGACTGACGGCCTCTCTTATGAGCGCCTCAATCGTTCAGAAGATAGTATCCATTGAACCATTTGGAACACTGTTTTATTTTTTGGTTGAGAAATCTCCGTATCTTATTGTTTGCGCGGTATTTACCTTTCTCTATATCTTCATCCCCAATACAAAGGTCAAATTCAAGTCCGCGCTCGTAGGGGGGATACTGGCAGGGATACTGTGGGAGACTGCGGGATGGGCGTTTGCTTCTTTTATTGTTACCTCCACAAAGTATGCGGCGATATATTCCGGATTTGCCATACTCATAATGTTCATGATATGGCTTTATTTAAGCTGGCTTATACTTCTGGCAGGAGCGCAGATTTCATTCTATCACCAGTATCCGCATTTCCTCACCGCCAAAAAAGAAGCGCTCTGTATGAGTCACAGGCTCATGGAAAGGCTCGCATTCTTAATAATGTATTTCATCGGATATAATTACCACTACAATAAACAGCCGTGGACATATGACTCCCTTGCGGTGCATCTCGCGCTTCCAATAGACATGATCTGCGATGTAATTGCTTTATTAAAACTCAATTCGCTAATCCTTGAAACAGGTGATGAAACTCCAGCATATGTTCCGGCAAGAGATATGGAGACTATTAAACTGAAAGATATCCTTAACACCGTCCGGGTGACTGAAACGGGAACCCTGCCATTTGAGAGAACGGGGGTCTCCGTCCAGGGAGTCGATGACGTTATAAAGTCATTAGACAATGCTTATGATACCGCACTCGGGGAGACGACTTTAAAGGATATAGTGCTTTCCAATCAAATGACTCGATGAACAAGTGAGGCACTTCGAGTCAAAAAATAAACATCAAAAACCGGTTATAGTTTTCCCGGGGGCTTTATGGCGAACATGTCTTTTAAAGCAGGAAGCATTTACTGTAAGTGTTTTCAAGACCTCTAAATGATTTTCCTGACTGATTAACTGCATTTAATGTCAAATATCAAAGCTCAAATGCCAAATCCACCCTGCGTAGCAGTGCTTCCAGC
>CAYFYW010000370.1:0-9489 GCA_964347425.1 uncultured Nitrospirales bacterium | reverse complement strand
AAATCCCAAATTCTAAAGAAATTCCAATAACCAAATTCCAAAGACCAAGCACTAATTTACAAATCCATCCTCCGTAGCCCCGATGCTTCGGGTTATTGGAACTTGGGTCAGGTTATTTGCTTTCTTTTTGGTCATTGGTCCGACTTTTCGGGATAGTTATTGGAATTTTGCTCAAGTTATTTGCTTTTGTTCTGGTCATTGTTATTTTAGATTTTATCGTCTGTGTAAGTATGTGGCTGAATTATATCTCTCATCTTTTAATTCTCTGTTTGTCTGCGGCTGATTGACTGCATTTTTCTTTCTACCATGAATCCACCATTTCCTTAAATCTCCTGAAGATATAGCGTGAATCGTTTGGTCCCGGACCTGCTTCTGGATGATACTGGATTGACATTACCGGCAAGTCTTTGTGTTTCATCCCTTCTTCGGTTCCGTCATAGAGGTTGTTATGTGTCAGCATCACCTTTCCTCCAAGACTTCCTATATCAACGCAGTAATTGTGGTTCTGTGACGTAATTTCAACTTTTCTTGTTGACAAATCCATTACAGGATGGTTTCCCCCGTGGTGTCCGAACTTAAGTTTGTATGTTCTGCCCCCGAGTGCAAGCCCGATTATTTGATGACCAAGACAGATGCCTAATAAAGGTTTTTTGCCAATAAGTTTTTTTGCAGTTTCTACAGCATATGTAACGGTTTGAGGATCTCCCGGACCGTTACTCAGAACAATTCCGTCAGCTTTTTTGAGCACTTCCTCAGCAGCAGTATGAGCAGGCACTATGGTAAGGTCACAGCCGGTTTCCGCAAGATGTCTCAGGATATTCAGTTTTATCCCGAAATCGTAGACAATGATTTTTTTCCAGCTTGGTCCCCCGGTTTTTTTAATTTCCTGCCTGAGGGTCTCTCTATTCTGCCATTTCCATGTGGTCTGCTCCCACCTATACGGTTCCTTTGTGGTTACGTCTTTGACCAGGTCCAGAGACGAAATCCCCGGGTGCTGTCTTACCTTTTTTAACAGGTTTTCAGGACTCAAATCTGCTGTGGAGATAACACCCATCTGGACACCATTGTCTCTGAGATGTCTCGTAAGGACCCTTGTATCTATACCTTCAATGCCGACTATGTTGCTTTCCCTGAGATATTTAGTAAGGCACATTTCCGAGCGCCAGTTGCTTGGAAAATCAATGCATTCTTTGACAATAAACCCTTCAACTTTAGGGCCCGACGATTCAATATCCTGAATGTTTACCCCGTAGTTTCCAATCTGGGTATATGTCATTACGACCAATTGACCTTTATAAGAAGAGTCTGTAATTATTTCCTGATAACCTGTCATTGAAGTGTTGAAAACTACCTCGCCGATAGTTTCTCCTTCTGCACCGAAACTCAGCCCTTCAAATATTGTTCCGTCAGATAGCACTAAAAGTGCTTTTACCCTGTCCGTGTTCATTGGATAAGTTATATTGTTCTTCCCGAATTAGGATCCGGCATTCAAGGACGAAAAGTCCCGCGGGAGCTACGTCCCAGCAAACCTTTGACCCCGTGAGCCCTCGTTTGATTTATGACCACTCTCTGATTTTCCCCATGGAAATGGTTTTTTCAACTGTCCCTTTTAAATGCCAGCCCTGAAAAGGGGTGTTTTTACCCTTTGAGAAAAATCTGGATTTATCAACCACAAATTTCTTTTCCGTGTTTATTACTGCTATATCAGCATCAGCCCCGACAGAGAGAGTTCCTTTGTTGAGTTTCATTATTTTAGAAGGGGTTACACACATTTTCATAATAAGATGCTTTAAATCTAAAACTCCTTGCTCGACAAGCTGAAACCCTAAAGAAAACGCTGTTTCAAGCCCTGATATACCAAAGGCTGCTGTGTCAAATTCCATGTTTTTGTCGTCCTCATGGTGCGGGGCATGGTCTGTAGCAATAACATCAATCGTGCCGTCCCTAATTCCTTGTATAATAGCCTCAACATCTTTTTCTGTTCTCAGGGGAGGATTGACTTTGAGATTTGTACTGTAGCTTTTTACCGACTCATCAGTCAGACTGAAATAATGCGGGCATGTCTCCGCCGTTACCGGTATCCCACGTGCCTTTGCATCCATTATCAGTTTAACAGAGCCTTCTGTAGAAACATGCGCAATGTGTAGCCTTCCTTTTGTAAGTTCGCACAGCGCTATGTCTCTTGCAACCATTACCTCCTCGGCAGCCTTCGGGATCCCTTTTAAGCCGAGAAGAGTTGAGACCACGCCTTCGTTCATCACTCCTCCCTCAGACAGTTTCAAATCTTCACAGTGGGAGATTATGGGAACATCAAATATTTTTGAATATTCGAGCACGCGCCTCATAATAAGGCTGTTTGTGACCGGTTTTCCATCGTCCGAGAAAGCCACGCATCCAGCCTGTCTCAACGTCCGCAGTTCATTGAGCTCCTGCCCGTTCTGACCTTTTGTTATTGCCCCGATAGGGTAGACTCCGCAGTATCCCTCTTTCAGTGCTTTTTCAATGACGAATTCTGTTACAGCAATTGAATCATTTATCGGATGCGTGTTGGGCATGCAGCATACAGATGTAAATCCACCCTTTAAAGCAGCCATAGTGCCCGTCTTTATTGTTTCTTTATATTCAAATCCGGGTTCTCTGAGATGCGTATGCATATCTACAAGACCCGGTATAACGATGTACCCCGATGCATCAATAACTTTATCTGACTTAGGCCCCTTGCCTTTAGGATAAAGACCCTTGATTTTTGCGCCTTCTATTAAGATTTCCTTACGGTCATCCAGGTCCTGTGAAGGATCTATCACGCGTCCGTTTTTAATCAAAACTCTCATCTCTCCACTCCTGCAAGCGTATAGAGAACAGCCATTCTAATAGCGATCCCGTTAGTTACCTGTTCAAGAATTACAGATTGAGGTCCATCGGCGACTTCTGATTCAATTTCAACTCCCCTGTTCATAGGGCCGGGATGCATAACAATCGCGTCTTTTTTCGCCAGTTTCATTCGTTCGGCTGTGAGACCATAGAGATAAAAGTATTCCTCAAGTGAAGGTAAAAAACCTTTAATCTGACGTTCGAGTTGAAGCCTGAGCGTCATGGCAACGTCTGCGTCTTTAATACCTTCTTCAACGGAGTGGAATACTTCCACCCCAAGATCTTCAATGCCCGCAGGCATTAATGTAGGGGGACAAATTACTCTTACCTTTGCACCAAGCTTGGTCAAGCCGTAAATATTGGACTTTGCCACCCTGCTGTGAGCAATATCGCCAATTATTGCAACATTGAGACCTTTAATTTTTTTCTTATGAGACCGGATTGTAAACAAATCAAGCAGGGCCTGTGTCGGATGTTCATTAGCGCCGTCACCCGCGTTTATTATGGAAATATTGAGTATCTTACTGAGATAATGCGGGACGCCTGCTGACGCATGCCTTATTACTACAAAGTCGGCACCCAGAGATTGGATTGTAAGGGCGGTATCCTTGACGGACTCACCTTTTACCACACTGCTTGTCGTAACGGAAAAATTTACGACATCGGCGCTTAATCTTTGCGCTGCAAGTGCGAAAGATGTCCTTGTTCTTGTCGATGGTTCAAAAAACAGGCTTACAACCGTTTTACCCCTTAAAGGCGGGACCTTTTTTATATCCCTTTTGAGGACATCTTTGAAATCAGAGGAGGTATCAAGAATAAAATTTATTTCTTCGGGAGTGAGGTCTTTGATGCCCAAAAGGTGTTTTGATTTAAACATCGCTCATTTGGTTTAAAACGTTCTTATTGTTCACTGATTAAAATCACCTTATCTTCTTCGTTTTCTTCTTCTAGATATACTTCTACGCTATCGTTGAAGGATGTGGGTATATTTTTACCTGCATAATCTGCCCGTATGGGGAGTTCCCTATGCCCTCTGTCAATTAACACAGCAAGCTGAATAGAGCCCGGTCGCCCGAAGTCTATCAGTGCATCCATAGCAGCCCTTATACTTCTGCCGGTAAAAAGAACATCATCTACAAGAACCACTGTTTTATCATTAATTGAAAATGTAATGTCAGTTGTTTTCACTACCGGTTGTTCTTTTTTAATGTTAAGGTCATCCCTGTAAAAGGTAATATCCAGCGCTCCTACTTCGATCTGTCCACCTTCAATGGATTCAATCTGTGAGGCAAGTCTTTCGGCGAGAATGACCCCGCCTTTTTGAATACCAATAAGACACAGGTTCTCCATGCCTTTGTTTTTTTCGATAATTTCATGGGCTATCCTCGTAAGTGCCCGTTTGATTTCCTTACTGTCGAGTATTTGTTTAGGCATAAAAAAAACCTTTTTCTCCTGAAAAAGAAAAGGGTTTTGCGCGGATGTTGCTCAGGAACGTTTTACAGGTTGTAAGATTCACTTCTGATTTCCTTTCCAGCCTCTCTGGACCAGTTTAAAGGTGCTTAATTAAAAACATCTTACTATAAATCAAACGATGTTGTCAACACTACCCAGGTACCCAAAAAAAGAGATAGAACAGTCCAAACCTCTTTGCCTATGTTTCCAGAGAGGTCAATCCTTCGCGTACGGCGTATTTCGTGAGACCGGCTATGCTATGGATTTTTAGCTTATTCATGATTTGATGGCGATGTGTCTCAATGGTTTTTACACTCACGTTCAGGTTGTGGGCAATGTCTTTAGTTGTTTTACCCTCAGCAATAAGCTGTAAGACTTCACGTTCCCTGTTTGAGAGGATTAAAAAAACCGAAGATCTGTCTCCTGAGGGGTATCGTACATATTCTTTTAGCACGACTGTGGCTATTCTGGGGCTTAGATAAATCTGGTTATTGACAACGGATCGGATAGCAGATATCAGTTCCTCAAAGGCGCAGTCTTTCAGCAGGTAACCCGATGCACCTGCCTTGAACATTTCAATTATAAACTGTCTGTCAGAATACATTGATAGCGCGATTATCTTGATACGCGGATTCGCGGCAATAATCTGACGGGTGGCTTCGATACCATTTAGATCAGGCATAATGGCGTCCATGACAACCAGATCAGGCGAATATTTCTGCACTAATTTAACCGCTGTTCTTCCGTCGCCTGCCTCTGCCATGATCTGCAGGTCTTGCTGCTTCTTAAGCAGGGTGTGCAGACCCTCACGCATGATTTTGTGGTCATCGGCAAGTATAATCTTTATCATTTTATTCACGCATTGTTGTTCTTGTATTGTTCGGGCACAACTATTGTAACTCTGGTGCCCTGTCCCTGTTTTGATGTTATCTCAATAGTTCCCCCCAGGTATCTTATCCTTTCACGGATACTTAAGATTCCAAAACTTCCGTTTTTGACTGAATAGGGCTTAATCTTTTCAGTGTCGAATCCAATCCCTCTATCTTCAATATTCATTACTATATTGTCTTTATCACTGCTTATGGATATCGTTGCTTTTCGAGTCTGTGCATGTTTAACAATATTAAGCAGTAACTCGCGCACTGTTTTAAAAAGAAGAACGCTGGTTTCTCTATTCAGTTCTGCGGGTATCCCGTTAGACACGAATTCAACCATGATACCATGTTTTTCCTGAGTCTGCTCGGCAAGCCATTCTACAGCGGAAATAAAACCCAGCTCGTAGAGGACAGGGGGGCTGAGTTCAAATGTTAACGACCTCGTAAATTTGATTGTCTGTTCAATCAGTTCCTGAGCATCTTTTAAATCTTCTGAAATATCAGGGAAAGATTCTCGAAGCGATGCTAACTTAATCTTTGAAAGCGCAAGGTTCTGGCTGATATTATCGTGCAATTCCTCCGATATGCGCCTTCTTTCCTGCTCTTCAATTATTGAGAGTTTCGACATGAGGGTACGCAGTTGCTTCTGATAGATTTGAATTTGTTCCTCTACCTGCTTTCGTTCGGTAATGTCTATAAATGATCCCATCATGCATAAAGGGTTGCCTTTTTCGTCTTTAACAACACTCGCTACAAACTCCACGTTGAACAGTGAGCCGTCCTTCTTTTTCCCAACAAATTCGTCTATCCAGTGCCCCTTCCTGCGCAGTCCTTCTATAACTTCCATTACCTTGTCTTCGTCCTGCCAGAATGTTCTTGCATGTCTTCCCAGAACCTCTCCGATGTCATCATGACCCCACATTCTAACCAGAGCATCGTTTCCATAAGTAACATTGCCATTAAGATCAGTAATAGCTATGCCATTTATCGATGTTGCAATGGCATTGTCCTTAATGCGCAGCGCCTCCTCTGCACGTTTGCTCTTTGTAATGTCTGAAACAATCATCCCGATACCATCACCGACTTTAAAAGCCTTCAATAAAAATCGTTTATCTCCAAACCTGGGATGAGGAGCAATATCATCAATATATAAAGGCTTCCCTGTTTTTATAACCTTCAGATACTTGTCATATCTACCTGATTCTTTTACATCAGGTGCTAGTTCCAGGATATTCTTTCCAATCAGGGCCTCTTTGTCTGTTCCTGATTTGAGTAATTTCATGGAAAGTTCATTGTTCATTACCAGATTGAGATCTGAATCCCAAAGTGAGAAGGCTTCCGTTGCTGAATCTATAAAGCTTTTTAATTTACTTTCACTTTCCCGCAGTGCCTCCTCAGCGTGTTTGACTTCAGTAATGTCCCTGGTGATTAGCACGACCGCTTCTACATTGCCATTGTGTTTGATCAAACCAAGACGGGTCGAATACCATGATTCTTTATCCTCGGGACTTCTCGCACAAATCTCATAGCAATCGCTAGTACCGGTTGCAAATACTCTTCTGATAGAGTTCCTGACAAGCTCCCGGTGCTCTGGTGCTACATAATCTATTGCATTTGTTCCTGTTGCGTCATCAACGGATATTCCTGAGGGCGTATGGTTTATGAACGTAATTCGTCCCTCTTTGTCCACGGTAAGAATTATATCCGGGGCATACGTGACCAATGAACGCCATCGTTCTTCTGAAATCTTTAGCGCTTCCTCCACCTTATCGCAATTGGTGATATCATTTCCATATAAATTTACATAACCAGCGTCTGGCACAGGTGCAATTATGAACAATAAGATACGATTCCCGCATGCAACCTCCATGCTCTCAGATCGAGTGGAATTAAAAGCTTTTGCAATTAATTCGTGCCAGAATTCTGGCAAGGATTGACCAATTTTACGGCCCCAATCACGCAGCAAAGGTTGGCTGGCATCATTGGCATACAGAATAGTGTTGTCTTTTGCGATTTGTAATACGGGGAAAGGATTTTCAGAGAGGAATTTGGACATTTGGCGCATTTCTGCCAGTTCAGCTATCAGTTGTTTTTTTGTTTTAGCGGCATCTTTCATGAGGTGCGCTATTCAAAAATGACAGAAATTTCACATTTCCATCACAACATTACCACTATGCATCCAAACTCCCGGACATGCTCAATGCATATGTTTTTGTGAAAAGGAATATATAACTGCTAGAAAAAGGGTCGGGAAAATAACAGTGGACTACTATGCATATCAGATACTGTTATTGATTTATTTGAAAATTTATAGGAAAAAACTTTTTTTGTCAATACCGTCAGCAATTCACCAGTTTTCTTCCATAATGCAGCTGCAGAGGTACAGGGAGGGCCGGGAACAACGGCTCCGAAATTAATGTACAAACCTGTCAGGGACAGTACACTGGCTGCGGTCTTTCACTCTATCTCATTGATTTGATAAAAAAGGCTCTGATATACTCAATCAATGATTGTAATACCGGCAATTGATTTAAAAGATGGGGGGTGTGTAAGGCTTCTTCAGGGGAAAAAAGAAGCGGTAACTGTTTACTCTACTGACCCTGTTTCAGTGGCAAAACACTGGGTTGATCTGGGAGCGGAATTGCTGCATATCGTGGACCTGGACGGTGCTTTTACCGGACAGCAGAAGAACTTCGATGTGCTCATGTCAATTAGAAAGGCAATTGATATCCCTGTGCAGGTAGGAGGGGGGATACGGGATACAGGAAAGATTGAGAAGCTCATCGGTCTCGGGATAGACAGGACAGTTATCGGTACTTCTGCTGTCAAAGCACCTGATATTCTAAAGGCTGCATGTGAGAAATTCCCGGGTAGAGTGCTCGTAGGGGTCGACGCAAAAGATGGCAAAGTAGCTGTTAAAGGATGGGAGGAGATGACTGAACTGGATTCTGTTGAATTTGCCAGGGAAATGGAGGTTCTGGGAACAGCCGGGATTATTTATACTGATATATCAAGGGATGGAATGCTTTCAGGACCAAATGTTGAAGCGACGTCCAAAATGGTGGATGCGCTCGAAATCCCTGTAATTGCCTCTGGAGGGGTTTCCTCAATTGATGATATCAGACACCTTATGCGGATTAAAAATCTCTGGGGTGTAATTACGGGAAAGGCACTGTATACCGGTAGCCTTGATTTGAAAGAAGCAGTCAATACCGTGAAACGTGATGCGTAACGCGTAATGAGTGGTCGAAAGTTAAAAACTCATAGGGATCTGGATGTAGAAGGTACTATCTTTGAAGAACTAGAATCAATAAGAAAGATGCTCTTTGGACTAATTAAGTTCTTGAAGAGTAAGAAGAACGTGTAAGTAACGAGATGCGTTGTTACATGTTACGCGTCACTCGTCACGCGTTACGGATAAAAGATGCTAGCCAAACGAATAATTCCATGTCTTGATGTCAGAGACGGTAGGGTTGTTAAGGGTGTTAACTTTCAGAACCTTACGGATGCAGGCGACCCTGTTGTGAATGCAAGGTTCTATGATGAAGAGGGCGCTGACGAGCTTGTGTTTCTTGACATAACAGCCTCACATGAAAAGAGAAAGATTATCCTTGATGTTGTTGAAAGGACAGCAAATGATGTCTTTATGCCTTTAACCGTCGGAGGAGGAATTAAAACACTTGAAGACATAAGAGACCTGTTAAATTCGGGGTGTGATAAGGTCTCAATCAATACCACAGCTGTTCGTGATCCTTATTTCATAAGAATGGCTTCTGAGAGGTTCGGGAGTCAATGCATTGTTATAGCTGTTGATGCAAAGAGAGTTACCGGCGGATTGAGCACAGTTACAGAAGAGCCGTGGTTTCGTGAGCCAGATTTAAATAAGGTCTGCCTTAAATATCCTTCTGACAGAGAACCCGTCTGGGCCATATCAACGCACGGAGGCAGAAAGATGAGACTTATTGATGCGGTAAAATGGGTTGAAAAAATGGAAGAATTCGGAGCCGGCGAAATACTGCTGACAAGCATGGACAGGGACGGAACAAAGGACGGCTATGATATTAAGCTGACAAGGACCATATCCGAGGCGGTTTCAATACCCGTAGTTGCATCGGGTGGTGTAGGGACGCTTGAACATTTACGCGAAGGACTCGTTGAAGGAAAGGCAGACGCTGCACTGGCCGCTTCTATCTTTCATTACAGAGAATGTTCGATACAGGAAGCAAAAAAATATCTTGAGTCAAAGGGAGTGCCGGTCAGACTCTAATTAAGAGAATTCAAGTAACAATTA
>CAYFYW010000369.1:0-10923 GCA_964347425.1 uncultured Nitrospirales bacterium | reverse complement strand
CTTGTCGGGATTTGGCGAGGCGAAAAAAATTCATTTTCCTGTCAGATACACTTTGTAAATCCGCAGTCTCTACATACTGCGCATCCGCCTTCATGTTCCACGGCACCACCGCACTCAGGACAGGCACCGACAATAAACAGGGGTTTACTATGGATGTCCGAACCATTCCCATTGCCTTTTTTATCAATTTGAGTATACCTCTCAATTGCTTTAGACAGGGCATCGGAGCAGGAGGATATCTTGCCACCGTCTGTCCATGTAGGGCTGTGGCATGTTATTCCTTTAAGCTGTTTCATGATCTCATCAGATTCTATATTGCTTCTGAAAGCGAGACTTACCAGGCGTCCAATCGCTTCTGCCTGACTTGCTGCACAGCCGCCTGCCTTGCCCATATGTGTGAAGAGTTCAAAGAGGTTCCCGTCCTCGTCTTCGTTTATGGTTACATAGAGGTGTCCACAGCCAGTCTTCATAAGTCTTGTTGTACCTGTAATAACTTCCGGTCTCTTTTTCGGTATTATTTTCCGCCCGTATCCTTCGCTTTCATGACCCGTCTCTGGACCCCGTAGTTTGTCTTCCTTTTTTATCTGCCCTGTGGAAAGGACCTGTTCATCTCTTGAACCATCTCTGTAAACAGTGACACCTTTACATTCAAGACTGAATGCGAGTAAATACACATCCTCAACATCTTTTGGAGACGCATTATGAGGAAAATTAACTGTTTTAGAAACTGCATTGTCAACATGTTTCTGGAAGGCCGCCTGCATCCTTATATGGTCAACTGGGGATATATCGTGGGCAGTTATAAACGTCTTTTTTACATCATCGGGGACTTCTTTAAAATCCCTTATGCTTCCTTTTTCAGCGATTTGCTCTATGAGTTCCCTGCTCCAGAATCCTCTCTCTTGAGCGACCTCCTCAAAATAGGGGTTAACCTCATAGAGTTTTGTGCCTTCAAGAACGTTTCGCACAAAAGATACCGCAAACAGAGGCTCTATCCCGCTTGAGCACCCGGCGATAATCGAGAGTGTACCGGTTGGAGCAATCGTGGTTATAGTGGCATTCCTCAGCCTCATTTTATTACTGTAGATGCTCTTCTCAAAATTTGGGAAGACCCCTCTTTCTTCAGACAGAATTACAGATTTTTTTCTTCCCTCTCTCTGGATGAACCGCATGACTTCTGTTGCAAGCCCTGATGCCTCCTCAGAGTTATACGGGATGCCGAGACGGACAAGCATATCTGCCCAGCCCATCACTCCGAGACCTATTTTTCTGTTTGCCTTTGTGATCTCTTCTATTTTCTTCAGTGGATATTTGTTGACGTCAATAACATTATCGAGGAAGTGGACAGAGAGGTGCACGGTTTTTCTCAGAAAATCCCAGTCAACGCCTCCGTTGTGTGCACCATTATTCTTATCTACGAATCTGGAGAGATTTATGGAGCCTAAATTGCATGATTCATATGCCAGAAGAGGCTGTTCACCACAGGGATTTGTACTGTCAATCTCTCCCAGTGAGGGAGTGGGATTGCAGTGGTTTATTTTGTCCAGGAATATAATACCCGGCTCCCCATTTTTCCATGCGTGGTTTACTATGAGGTTAAATACATCCCGGGCCTTTAACCTGCCAGTTGATATTTTCGTATGTGGATTTACCAAATTGTATTCCCCGTCTCTCTCAAGAGCCTTCATGAAAACGTCCGTTATTGCTACCGACAGATTAAAATTATTGAGTTTGTGATTCTTGACTTTTGCAGTAATAAAGTCAAGGATATCGGGGTGGTCAATGCGCAGTATCCCCATATTTGCACCCCTTCTTGTACCACCCTGTTTTATCGCTTCAGTGGCTGCGTCAAAAACAGTCATGAATGAAATGGGACCTGATGATACGCCCTTCGTTGAACCCACGATATCCCCATTTGGCCTGAGGTTTGAGAAAGAAAATCCTGTGCCTCCGCCTGACTTATGTATCATTGCAGCGTTTTTTACTGCATCAAAGATAGATTCCATAGAATCCTTAACCGGAAGAACAAAACATGCTGAAAGCTGGCCAAGCCTTCTTCCTGCATTAATGAGGGTAGGACTGTTAGGTAAAAATGTTAATGAACTTATAAGGTCATAAAATTCTTTTTCTGTGTATTCAACCTCTGCCTCGGATTTACCGTATTCAAGCTCAACTGCTGCAACTGCCTTTGCAACCCTTTTAAACATGTCTTCAGGACACTCAACAATCCTGCCCTCTTCATTTTTCTTCAGATATCTCTTTTCAAGAACCCTTAATGCATTAGGACTAAAATTAAACTCGGCTGAAACCAGCTCTTCCATGATGCCCCCTCTAAAGAATTATTTATAAAGTTATCAATAAAATTGATGAGCTATACCTTTTTTCCCCTTGTTTTATGAGCTTTCTACACCATCATAAATTATGCCTTATTTAGATGAACTACGGAATTAAACCACAATATATTGTGTATGTCAAGGAAAAAGTGAAAAATTTAAAAGTAATTGAATTTAATAATATTTTACTGTGAAAAGGGGGTTAATGAAATGTGGATTAAAATGAGAGATCAGTTATTTGGCTATTACCTAAATTGATCGGTTTTAAGAAAACCACAGACATGATTTATAAATGAACAAAAACTTGGTTAACCACAGAGAACACTGAAAACTTTTATGTGTAGAAAGCAAAAATGCTAAAAATTGAGGACACCGAGATTTATTTCTCTGGCATGTACCGTATGGCATATAACTCTGCGCACTCTGCCCTGTACCAGATGGTGCAGGGCTCTGTGGTTAATCGCCTATTTTTAGGTATTAAGGAAATGGTAAATTGTCACATAATTTTCTTTTGTTGTCTGATATACAAAAAAAGTATAAACTAATTTTATGAGGTATTATGTAAATAGTGGTTTGTAATCAGACGTGCGGATAGCTGACTTAAAACAATGAGAAATACAAATGTATACCTTGCCAAAACAAACGACCCCTATAAAGGTGCGTGTGAGGCCCTCGATGCACTTGGATTCAGCGTAACAGGCAAACGGGTCTACGTCAAACCCAACCTTACAGGGGGTCAGTCTTCGGACAAAGGCATGACAGTGGATATAGGATTAATCAGGGCAGTTTTGGAACGGCTCCATGACTGTCCGAGGATAACTATAGGTGACTCCTGTAGTGATACCGCGAAGGCATTTGATGAACTCGGGTATCGCCAGCTTATTGAAGAATTTCCTCGCGTTCAGCTTGAGGATATACGAACGGCTGAAGTGGTGTGGAAGCCTGTGCCCAAACCTTATCACACGCGTGAAATGCCATTTAACGCCAGTGTCTTTGAACACGATTATGTAGTTAACATCGCTAAAATGAAGACACATTCGCTGGCAGGCGTAACTCTATGCCTGAAAAATGTCTTCGGCTTCATTCCTACCCGCAAGCAAAAACTCATGTACCATCCTTTCATCCGAAAAGCACTGCTTGACATGAATCAGGTGGTAAAGAGCCATTTCTGTATCGTAGACGGCGTATGGGGCAACGAGTTTGACGAGGTACAGAGCACCCCTATATACACGGGTGTTGTTCTGGCAGGCGAGAATATGCTGGCTGTTGATATTGCTGCCGGTGCTGTAATGGGGATAGATTTGCATAAGGTAGACACTTATCGTGAGGCATTGGAGTTATTCGGTGCAGCCGAGGTTAAACTGTCAGGGAGAAAGATTGATGAAGCAAAGATAAATTATAGACAGGGCTGTCTGTTTTCTACCAGGGTTCGCTATATCAAGGAGACAGCGGCAAGCCTCGCCTACCGGATGTTCAACCGGCACTAAAAGGAATATCTGATCCCTTTTTCCCGCTTTTCTTGACTTCCCGGCTTTTTTTATCTATTTTGAAATATCTATTCAAAAAAAAGGAGATGAAAAAAACATGGTACATGCCCGTCCTTACAGGGTGCCTGTTGATATTGACGCAGAGCTTATCACGGGTAAGATAAGGTATGAAGGAATTATTCAGAATCTTTCCAGAAGTGGTGTATGTGTAAGAACTGCTCCTGTAAAGACCGCAGCAGATTTTTTTTGTGGAGCACCGCTTGTGCTGGAATTTCAAATCGCGTCAGGAGAAACACTTGATCTCCATTGTGAGGTGAGATGGTGAGATAAGCCGGATCGTTTAACAAGAACCATAGGGATGAAAATTATAGAGGCCTCTCCAATATATGAGGAATATTATAAAACTATCTATACGAACCATATGGGTATGTTTTGAAAAGAAAAAGAAATGAATATCTCCATCTCTGTATCCCCTCCTGAAGTTATCTGACACCCTGCATGATTCTTATATTTCCAGTCTGACCCCATATACCATCAACACATCTGCTTTAAGGATTTAAGTATTTGCGGTATTTGTCCGATATGAGATATAGATGGTTTTTAAATCATGTATGAAACTTTCAAGGGATGATTACTAATGGGCAAACAGCTGATTACAGGAATAATGTTTTTGCTTTTTAGCATAGTGGCCGCAAACAGTACTTATGCGGAACTGGAGCCCTTATCAGGCCTGTATATGACAGACGAAGGGAGCATGGAGCCAAAAGATATCTTTGGATGGAATGAGACGCCATTTGCATTTATGCAGTTTGACGTTGATGATTTAAATACAGATAAACCGTTAACTGTATGGTGGAAGTGGCGCCATGAAACAGGTCCCTGGTTTTTTTTTGATTGGGAAAGGGTAAATAACTTCTCCGGCGATACTCTGGAAATCTGGAATTCCCCTGACAGCTGGGATTTAAAGAAGCAGGCCGGCGGATGGAATGTGCAGGCGACATGGAGAAATCCAGGTAGTGGCGGTGGTATGAGAATGACTGATTTTAGTGTTACCCCTGAACCATTAAGCTCCAGCCTCCTTGTGACCGGTTGCGTAGTTATGGCGGGTTGGCGATACCGGAAAAGAAAAAGAAAACTTTAATTGTGATATTTTGTCTCCGGACTTTTAAGGTATTTCGAGTTATACGGTACATCTCTATAACACTTCTTAAAGATTATGTAAGAAAATGCCGAATATAAATAATTAGGGAAGAAAGAAAGTCATGGATGCTATCATGATCTTTCATGTTTTAGTGAGGGGTCTTTTTGTCTGAAAGGAGCATACAATTGAAGCTTTTACGACCGAAATTAAGTGTGGGGATTAAAACCCTCATTGCTCTCACCATAATCTTCTGGGTTCCTCTTATTGCACTGATAACAGCACTGTATTTTTCTTTCAACCATAAATTATTAATGGAAGGGCTCGATACCGTTAAGACTAACCTTAAAGGAGCAGGGGTTATCTATGAAGAGAGAGCAAAAAACCTGAAGTCAGTACTTGAACATATGACAGGTCAGCATGACATCAAGGAATTGTTCCATAAAAGGGATAGCAGAGGACTGCAGGAGATTCTCCTGGGACTTGGCAAAAAAAATACCCATGCAGAGATACTGATTGT
Organism: uncultured Nitrospirales bacterium; assembly: GCA_964347425.1. Classification (GTDB taxonomy): domain Bacteria; phylum Nitrospirota; class Thermodesulfovibrionia; order UBA6902; family BMS3Bbin08; genus CAYFYW01. Next base: position 5,445 of record CAYFYW010000369.1, on the reverse strand, counting down.
TGTTAATGAATACCAGAAAGTGCTAAGCAGGAGGAACGGAAAAAGCGGTGACATAATCGTACTGGGTGATGCCTTGTCCAGGTCGTTGATGACAGGTGAAACGGTTATCACCACAGAACTTGTTACACGTGAGTTCCTTGCCTTGGAAGAAGAAAGCCTTGCAAACAGGACAAGGGAAAATGGAATCGCACAATTTGTAATCTCTCCTGTCCGGTACGGAGATGAAATTACCGGCGCTTTTGTTGCAGGTATTCTCCTTTCTGGTGAATCCTGGCTCGGAAACAGTATTCACAATCACTTTGGTGTTGAAATGGCACTATTTGCCGGTGAAACGTTTGAATCATTTTACTTGCACTCCACAGCCTCTCTGCCCCGTACAACCTGGATTATAGGGCAGTCGATTCCTGACGGACTCAAGGAAGAAATTTCACTCGGAAAGCCGTACTATGGAAATCTTGAAATTGAGGGTGTAAGCCATATTACGGCATTTGAGCCCCTCAGGGATAGTAGAAACAGGATCATCGGAGCTATCGGAGTAAGCAAGCAGGCAGAGAATATCCCTATAATTGTCGCCATGGCTATTGGCAAGGTACTCCTGATCGTTGCAGCGGGGGCATTCATGATTGCGCTGATTATCATAATCATCGTCTACCTTGATATTTCGAGACCACTCAATTACCTGGTGAGTGCAATGAAGAGGTTTGAGAAAGGAGAGCTGGATACTGTTATAGAATTGAAGACTGGTGACGAGTTTGAAAAGCTCGGGAAAAGCTTCAACACCATGGCAAAAAGCATCAGACGGCGTGAAGACAGGCTGAAAAAACACTATCAGGTTGCAAAGCTGCTTATGTCAACAATTAACCTGAAAGAGCTCACAGAAAAAATACTGAACGTTGTTATTGATGTTACCGAGTCTCAACTTGGGATCCTTTACCTCTGCGATGAAGAGGGAGAGGACCTCATGCCGATTGTTCATTATGGATGCAGAGCGGATTTACCTGCCCTGAAAATAGGCGAGGGGCTTCCGGGACGTTCCCTGATTGACAGGAAATGTATTATTTTAAATCCCCCGGAAGCAGAAAAGGGTGAGATGATGGAAATGGGATTCGCGAAAATTCAGCCTGAGGAAATTGCTTACGTTCCGCTCATTTTCAAGGATGGCAATGTGGGTGTCCTGGTTATAGGGAGGCTCAAGAGATACACCCAGGACGAAAAAGAGCTTTTCAATTATCTTGGAAACCAGATTTCTATTGCCCTCGATAACACGATCATTCATCGCAGAATCCAGGAACTTTCTATCAGTGATCCCCTCACAGGCCTTTACAACAGGCGATACCTGTCTATCAGGCTTGAAGAAGAATGGTCACGGTGTAAGAGGCAGAATGAACCGCTATCCGTTATACTGGCAGATCTGGACGATTTTAAGTCGGTCAACGACACCTATGGGCATGACAAAGGAGACATCGTACTGAAAAATGTGGGTACCATTTTGCGAAAACTGGCAAGGAAAGAGGATGTTGTTTCACGCTACGGCGGAGAGGAATTCGTTATTGTCCTCACGAATGTGAATAGCGTTGAGGCTTCGAAGAAGGCGGAAGAAATAAGAAGAGAAGTGAAGGACAGTAAATATCCGTGGGCAAGCGAGGACATAACAGTAAGCGTTGGTGTTGCATGCTATCCTGAAGTACATGTTGAAAAACCGGAAGAACTATTGCAAACTTCAGACCGTGCAATGTATGAGGCAAAAACTGAAGGTAAGAACAGGGTTATAGTTTGTACATGACATCCCCATAATACACATTTTCTTTTGTGCTCTCATTACAGACGTCACAATGTTGTGTGGACGGGTCAGGCCGTTTTGTTTATCAGAAGAGAACACGGGAAATGTTCGAGGACATCACCTGCAAACAGGTTTTTTTTGCCTTTTAACTGAACACCTGTTATCTGCTGATTCCACACATTTGGTGCTTCATCCGGAAGGACAATATGCGTATCATCCCACAGCTTCCTGCCCAGAGGGTATTTATTTTCCTTAACCACATCAGTCAGGAATCTAGGGGTTACAGTAATTGCCCACAGAGGTTTATATTCCCGTGCAAAGGCTATGACATGCTCTTTATATTTACCGGCCGTTTCAAGAGGGATGTATTCTCCCCGTTCAAATAGATTTCTGTAACTGTGCCGCGATGCAAGAGCCCTGTATATGAGAAACATTTTCACCCTTCCGTCTCCCTTTGTTGTCAACAGTTCGTCAATGAGTTTAAATGTATTATCGGCTTCCCTGCTTTTCATTTCAGAGAGCAGCCAGGATCTTAACGAGAAATCCACCGGCCGGCGGTTATCGGGATCTACGAGATTCAGGTCCCAGAATTCAGAACCTTGATAGAAGTCAGGCACCCCCGGAGAAGTAATCTTGATAAGGGTTTGCGAGAGTGAGTTGAGAATGCCGTAAAAAGAAACCATTTTCTGGAATGGAAGAAATTCTTTGAGAAACTGGTTCTGATCAGAGAGGTCCAGAATTTTCTCAATAAAGGCGACATAATTTTCCTCGTAATCGGTGTCGGGTTTAAGCCATTCAGTATGAACCTTTGCTTCCCGCACAGCCTTGATTACATATCCCTTCAGTCTTTCTTTGAAATTTTCCAGTTCTCTGGCGTCGAAGGGGAATGCCCCGATTAATGTCTGATACAGAAAGTACTCATCATTTTTATCAGGAATGGTAACCCCTTTTTTGGATTTCTTTTTCTTCCTGTTTAATCTACTCCATTTCCTGAGATGCTCCTCCCAGAGTTCAGGCACTTCCGAGAGAACATTGATCCTTGCCCTGACATCCTCGCCCCTCTTTGTATCATGCGTCGAGGTTGCATTCATGGAATGAGGCTGCCTGCTGGATCTCTTTAAATTAAAATCATGAAATTCGGTTTCAGAAGTGCCGAATCTGTTAGGACTGCCTCCGACCTCGTTCAATGAAAGGAGTCTGTTGTAAATATACAAAGTGGTATCTTCAAAACCCTTTGCCATTAAGGGCCCTGTCAGCTGTTGAAACCTTGCAATGAAATGACTCCAATCCTTTTTATCCTGTTCTGTGTGATATTCGTCGAATTTAAGAAGAAGAAATCGTTCAAGATAGTTCAGCTCGTAAAAGAAAGCAGGGTTCATTTCTTTTGCCCTGTTTAGTGTCTCCCTTATTATTTGGCGGTCTGCATCACCATAATAATCATATCTGATATATGTCCTGTATACAGGGAAAAGCGCAAGAATCTCGACAATAGCCTTCTTGATACCGTAATGGGTGATGTCATAACCGTACCTGTCCCTGCTGGAAATTCTCTTTAAGAGATGTGCGAGATTGTCAATATCTCCTGTCATGTCTTTTTCAATGATCAGCCTCTTTTTATCATGGAGTATTGCTTCATAGGATGCCTTGATGCCCGTAAAGCTGTAATACAGTTTGTTCATTGTCCTTCCGTTGTTCTCATTGCAGAAAATTCCATTAACATAATTTAAAAAATCATAGCCTGTTGTGCCCTGAACAGCCCACAGGGAAGGAAGCTCTTCTACGGGTTCAAGTATTTTCTCAACAACGATGTACGTATCGCCCGCTATTTCCCTTAACTTTCTCAGATATGCCGTGGGATCATAGAGACCGTCTATGTGGTCAATACGAAAGCCGCTGATTTTTCCTCTTTTTATTAAATCAAGGATGAATGAATGGGTCTCATCAAATACGCGCTCGTCCTCCATCCTCAGGGAAATTAGTCCGTTGATGTTGAAGAACCTGCGGTAGTTGAGCTCTTCTGTGGCTACCTTCCAGAAGGATAATCGGAACAATTGTTCGGAAAGCAAACTGTCAAGGAGATTAAGGTCACCTTCCGATTCTTTCCCGCCGTTAAATATCTCCACATTCTCATCTATGAAGAATTTAATATCTTTCTCATTTGTATAGAGTTTCCATAACATCCTCTTGATAAACTGGATCTGTCTGTACCGCTCGGTCATTTTTTCCCTGGATGACGGAAGATTTTCCAGGGAATGAAGGACACTGTGAAAATTGATCAGAGCAGGATGTTCATCACCGAGTTTTTTCATTAATTCATTTAACCTGTGGGTCATAATTCGAACATACGACTCTATTTTCAGCGGCAGTTTCAGCTCGTAATAATTAATGTGAAATCCCTGATTGTCGTACTGTAAGGTAATTTCTTTTTCATCTAAAGATTCGCCATAGAGTCTCCCAAGAAAAGGCGTAAGCAGCCTGTTCCTCAGGCTTTCGTAAAAATGATCCCATTCAATATCAAAGAAATCGTAATATTTTGAATTCTGGCCGTTTTCCAAAACATCCATGAGCTTCTGGTTTTCACCATCGAATGCCATGTGGTTCGGGACAATATCTTGAAGCCATCCCACCCCGGATCTTTTTAAATTCTCAATAAGTTCATCAAAATCTTTAAGTGTACCCAGGTCCGGGTTCAGGCTGTTCATGTCAACGACATCGTAGCCGTGAGGGCTGCCCTTCTTTGCCTTAAAAACGGGAGAAGCGTAGATATCGGAAATGCCGAGCTGACAGAGATATGACACAATTTCCCGGGTCTGTTTAAACCCGAAATCAGGGTTAAACTGAATTCTGTATGTTGCAACCGGAATTTTCATAATACATCCCCAGCCTGTATACCTTGATTAATTCTCATCTTCACTTATGTACAGAACAAAACTCTCTGCTTTCATTACATCTTTTTCGTCCTGCGGTATTCTTTCCGGCAGGGGTGTTCCCGGGCCACGCCATTTCCTGTCAGAAGAATCTAAAACTTTTTTCCAGGATTTTGGATACTGCAAATCACCGGGCAGTATGTCAGCCTTATTAAAGTTGAAAAGCGCCAATATCTGACTGTTGTCTTTCCGCCGTTTCATAGCCAGAATCTTCTGTTTCTCGTCGGACCATACATTGAGAGATTCTTTATCCGGGTTTGCCAGTGCCGGGATAGTCTTTCTTAATCGTATCAGTTCTCCGTATATTTCCAATAAGGCCCTTTGCTTTTTCTGCTCCATCTGCTGCTAGTCTAACTTTGAGCGCATGAATGTCTCAATATCCTGGGGGTCAGGAGGCTCATCTTTCCAGTTAAAGGTTTTGAATTCATCTTTTCTTCCCTGTCTTACGGCCTTAATGAGCTCCGGGTCTGAATGGCTGATGAAGAAGAGGAATGGTGCGGTTTCACCATATTCTTCTCCCATGAATATGAGCGGTATATATGGTGAAAGGAGAACCACACCTGCAGCAAGTTTCAGTGATTCAAATGAAACAAGGCTGGACAGCCGCTCGCCTTTCAGTCGGTTTCCTGTCTGATCGTGGTTTTGCGAAAAAACTACAAAACGATCTGATCGCTACGGTGGGATTGGAGTTCGTGTTCAGACCTGGACCCTGAAGCTAGCGCCAGTCAATTCGCTCCA
>CAYFYW010000368.1:0-8725 GCA_964347425.1 uncultured Nitrospirales bacterium | reverse complement strand
AAATTATTCAATAGCTAAATAAATCTTGCTAATTTCTTAGAGAAAGAATAAAGATGAAGAAATTCAACTGCGGTGAATCTGAGAAACAAAAATAAATTGAATACTGCAGAAAATGAACTACCCAGCGGCAGAGACCGCAGGGTATCAAAAAGTCGAATCTATGTTGTCCGTTGTCATTCCGACTTGTTCGGAATCCTTCTTTAAGAAAGATTCTGGCCATTCATCCTTCGCAGAGCTACGGAGAACGGGAGCTAGAATGACAGAAAATAAGGTGACCCTGTAGAAAGACTACAGGGAATTATCAAGTTAAAATGATAATTTTCTGGGATGAGACTGGCAATCGTAAGAAAGGTTGAGATGGAAAAAGACGTTGACAAATCGCTTTCAGAAAAATAATGTCCCCGATTCGATCAGATTGCCGTAGACAAGGGATTAATATCTGCAGAGCAACTAAAAGAAACCTTAACCGGGCAAATAGATGATGAACTTGTCCACAATCATCACACATTAACAGGAGAAATTTTGTTTGTTTATAAGATGATAGTCGCTTCTTGCAGTAGTAATTTTTTATCTTGCCTTGGAATGCAAATGACAATCTCAAATCACTATAAAATAAGATTGTCTGTTTACCCTTAACCCAAAGACTGCACTTAGCCACAGAGTTCCCCGTAAAATAGTAAACATGTTTTTTAAATTTTTTCTCTGAGACCTCTGTGGCAAAAAAGATATTTTTGTAAAAATTAATGAGTTCTTATTCCTTTTATAGTATTCACAGACCCTTCTATAAAGCTCATTGATGTCTATCTTATTAGAAAATATCCTTTTCGCTGTAACTTCCTCAAGACCCTTATCTTCCCCTAGTCCATCGACAACCTTTTTTACAAATTTCTTACTTCCAAGAACGGCTTGCCCTACTATTTTGTTTAATGGATACAGCAGTGAGTTCTCTGCTCCAGCCTCAACAAAAGCCCGGTACCTCTTTTGTGATGTCTTCATGGTCTTTCCCTATTCCTTTAATAACCACCCTATATTTAACCACTCAACTAATTTCTGTTCCCCTATATAGTACCTGTAAGTACTCCAACGATATTGCTCAGGTCTCTTTATACCCCCCCTCATCATACTTGATGCCTATCTCCAGATGAAATATTTCATGGGTCTAAAGCCTAATATTATCACTTCATGTTGCGGGTCACTTTTCGGTGAAGGCGGGGAGGGGATAGCAAGCGACCTTTCATCTCTTCCAGTAAAACCGATGATTATAATCTTCTATGTCACGATTGCTATCTTTCTTGTCAATGCTTTCCTATATTTATTCTATCAGAAGGGTATCACAGCATATGCGTCAACCATATTGTCATTTGTTCTTTTTATTGTATCAATCGCATCGATTATCTCTTTTATATCACTGTATTTTTATGAGATACCAACACATCATTGCCCTTTTGATATTATTCATAAGGATTATTATTTCATTGGTTATCCCATCTATATTGCTCTGTTTGGCGGTGTATTTTTTGGTATGAATACAGGAATATTTGAACCATTTAAAAGGATAAAATCGATGAAGGTTGTAATAAATGAAATTCAGAGGAAATGGACAATACTGTCAATCGTTTTAGTATTTATATTTACTGTTCTCTGCACATGGCCCATTGTTTTTTCTAATCTCCAAATTCTCGGTCAATAATGATTTTTATCTCCTCAATTGTTTTACCCTGTTCATAAAGCCTGGCGACCCTCAAGGCCTCCTTTTGACAGATACCTCAACCTGCGCCATGCCTTTCGGTAAAACAGCTCAAAAGCGTCTTATGATTAAAAGGCTCTGCATCACAAAAACAATAACAGAATACCTGATTTAATACTTCAGGATATTTCTTTGCCGCGGCATAGGCTGCACGTGCCTGACCCGTAAATAAAGATGGCTCAAGTACAGACCGCGTTTCTCCTCCATGAACAGAAAAGGATTTGCCTTTTCTGACCTCTTTTCCACTCAAAGGAATGTTTCCGGATATCGCAAGAAAGGCAATAATAATTCCAATTGCTCCAACAATCCAGTAAATGGTTTTTCTGCTCTTTTTCTCCGCGATTGGAGTTTTCTTATTCCTGTCCTTCTTCTTCGCCACTGAATCCAACACCTCCCCAGCTCAACAGTCATTCGATGTAAGTTCTTAGTCCCCGGTTCTTAGTTGTCAGTCAGTCACCGATCCCTGTCAGTATATTGACCTGATTCTCCCTGTGCGCCGGTCAAAGATAATAACATCCACTATCCCCCTTTTATCCTTTATCCTCGCCTTGATAAACCTTCCCCTTATATTCTCAATCTCCACGATAAGCCCCTTGCTTTTGTAATAATCCACCATTGCCCTGCCGGCGTCTTCAGGGCTCATTACGGTTCTACACGTACCATACTGACCGCAACGTCGACAGAAATCACCATAGGGTGTTACAGAACTCTTTGGATGCCATCCAAGGACCGACGAAAGTGGTGCCAGCAATAAAGCTGAAATTATCATAAAAACAGTTAAATATTTCATCTTTTTTTTCTTGATAAATTTTCTTAATTTATAATCTAGCAGGAAAAAATGAAGAAAATGTGAATATTAGGCAACTATCCATCAGCCAAAGACTTTCATAAATATTAACGAATTATATAAAACGACTTAAATACTTGCGTTTTATTGATTTCACACCTGCCTGCCGCAGGCAGGGATTATCTAAAACTATTATACCGATCAAAGACTAAAAAATGTGCTCTTTCGTGTTTAAGTTGAAACTTTAAATCAAATATCAAGGTTACTGTCCTTTTATCAAATCCCCAGCCCCCTTTACTAATGAATTCGGTGTTAATCAGTGTTCATTCGTAGCTAAACATTAAAATATAAGTGTAAACCGAGAGCCTTTATTCAGGGTACTCTCAACCTCTACCTTTGCACCAATTACTTCGGCAAGTTCCTTCACGATGGCAAGCCCAAGTCCCCTCCCGTCTGAATCCCTGCCCTTATAAAATCTTTCAAATATCTTGGCAAACTCCTCCTTTATGATCCCTTTCCCCGTATCTTCAACGTAAATATAAAAACCGGTCCCCCCTTCCCTTTCGTATTTATCCCATTTTATGGTAATCCCTCCCTCACTGGTAAACTTGTAAGCGTTCGCTAACAGATTTTTTAAAATTATATGGAGCTTTTCAGGATAGGTCTCGACCGCCATTTGAGGACCGACTGTTTTTACAAAAAGTCCCTTTTCCTCAATGATTTTTTTCATATCTTTTACTACTGATTCAACCAGCACACCGATGTCGATCTCCTTTAAGTTTCCTTTCTCGAAAAAGCTGGCCTCTGCTCTGGTTATGTCCTCTATCCCTTCTACAAGTGAAATAAGCCTCTCTATTTCAAAACGTATATTTCCCAGCACCTCACGGGAATCAGCAATTACTCCGTCTTCAATGGCCTCAAGGTTCCCCTTGATAATGGTGAGAGGAGTTCTCAGCTCATGGGCGACATTGGATGTAAGGTGTTTCCTGATAGCGTCCTCCCTTTTCAGTGCTTCAACCATGTAATGAAATGTCTCTGCCAGTCTGTCGATTTCATCTTTCTTAAACAGCCGTATTTTACGCTGCTTCGGTTCATGCACAGCAAATTCTCCTTTGGCAATCTTTTCAGCGTCCTTTGTTAAACGTCTTACAGGAGTTGAGAGAAATATTACAAATAACGCCGCCAGAAAGAGGGCACCGCCACCAGCTATCAAAAAGGAAATAATAAGAAACTCTTTTCCCCTCCTTCTGAATACTTCTTCTTTAAGAGGGATTAAGCCGATTCTCTCAACAGGCCTGACATAGAGTTTTCCTATCTCTTCGCCTTCAACATAGAGTGGATACCAGGTGAATTCGCCAATACCGAAGGGCAGTTTCAAAAATGAATTCATCCTTTTTAGCATGACGGGATTCATTGAGGAAAGAACCGTAACTGAAGACAGCAGTTTCTTACCGGACGTGTCTTCAACGTACGTTTCAAAACCGAGCATCGATCCCCAGTGAAGCGCTTCAACGAGGAGTGTCCAGTCCCACTTATTCTTCTTAAAACTCCCTTCAACAGAGGCCAGTATCCAGTAAATATGATCCTCCTCGGTACCCTTAACAAAATCATCAAAGTCTTTAATGATAAGTCTTTCAAAGACAATATTTGAAAAAAGGGCTAACAGGATGATAAGAATAAAAGCAAAGAAAAGTTTAGTCCTCATCAGGTTGACCGATGAATCTATACCCTATGCCATAGACTGTTTTAATGTATGAAGGGTTTCTTGTGTCATCCTCAATTTTGTGGCGGATATTCTTAATATGTGCATCAATTGCTCTGTCATAGCCCTCATAGTCATAACCAAGTATGACATTAACAAGCTGAAGCCTTGTAAAAACCTGCCCTGGACGCTCTGCAAGACAACGTAAGAGGTTAAATTCTGTCGGCGTAAGAACCAATGGTTCACCATTTTTCATTACTTCAAAGCGGGAGAAATCAATGACAAGGTTACGGCTGTTGAAGCTCAATCTTTTCTTCGTTCCCTTAGCTCTCCTGAGAAGCGCCTTAACCCGTGCAACGAGTTCCCTCGGGCTAAATGGCTTCACTAAATAGTCATCCGCACCGATACCGAGCCCCCTGATTCTGTCCTCTTCTTCACTCTTTGCAGTCAGCATTATTATCGGCAGATCAGAGTCTTTGCGAATTGTCTCACATATGTCCTCTCCAGTCAGATCAGGAAGCATGAGATCAAGAATTACAAGGTCAAATCTGCCCTTTAATGCAGACAACGCCTTCTGCCCCGTTTCTGCAACTTCAACCTTAAAGCCTTCTTTTCTAAGATAAGCTTTTACTATCTCAGCTATTTTCTCCTCGTCTTCGATAACGAGTACCCTGCTGCCCTTCATTATAAGATGATAATACAAACAGTGCGAAATATTTGCAAATAATTTATCAATGTAATACCTGAATTTCACTATATTCGTATCCACACTCGCCTTGCGAATAGAAAAACAAACGTGCTAAGCTCTCTAGAAATGGAAATAGCTGAAAACCTCAAAACAGTACTGGAAAGAATGAATAAGGCTGCCATTAGAGCTGGCAGAAATCCTGATAATATAAAGATTGTAGCGGTCTCCAAAACGGTCGAACTAAAGAGGATAGTAGAAGCAATACAAGCGGGAATATCCATTCTGGGAGAGAACAGGGTACAGGAAGCAAAAAATAAGATAACGGAACTCAGAACACAAAACACAGACATAAATGTCGAATGGCATTTGATAGGAAATCTCCAGAAGAATAAGGCTAAAGCAGCAGTCCAGCTATTTGACTTAATACATTCACTCGACTCAGCGAGTCTGGCAGAGGTATTGAATAATCAGAGTCAGCGGATAGGAAAAAGTCAGAGAGTCCTCGTTCAGGTAAAACTCTTAAATGAACAGGGCAAGCATGGAGTTTTAGAAAAAAATCTTATGGAGTTACTTGGGAAAGTTTCCAATATGCAGAATCTCAAGCTGGAGGGTCTCATGTTAATGCCGCCGTTTTTTGAAGATCCTGAAAAGGCAAGGCCCTATTTCAGAAAGCTAAGGCAGATTGCTCATGAGGCATCTGCAACAGGATTTCCCATCAATGAAATATCAATGGGTATGTCAAATGACTTTGAAGTGGCAATTGAAGAGGGCGCTACCATGGTAAGAATAGGGACAGCAATTTTTGGTGGAAGACCATTTCACCCATAGACCACAATGACATAAAAAATTCCTAATAGTCAAACCAAACGACATATGGAATCTGTGGCGTCAAAAATATAACGAGATCCCTTGCGCAACTACTGATAGTGCTGTCATTCCCCGACCTGTCCGCCTCTGGCGTGGCTTGATCGGTCTACGACTCATAGAGGGGATTCAGAGGTAAAAACTTAAAACATGGATTCCCGATTAAGACTTTCGGGAATGACGAAAAAGCGGCCATTATTTATGCGTGAGTCATTAATTAAAAAAATAGAGTAATCAAGTCATTGAGTCATTAAGAAATTGAGTTCTTTGAATAACTTAATAACTTAATGACTCAACAAGGTGATTCTTATATTGGAATTTAAGCAATTTGATTAACTGCAGAGCTTTCCTGACAGTAAAAAAGCGGGTATAATAGGAGGACTATGAAGATAGGCCTTATCGGTGGTGGTAACATGGCTGAAGCAATGATAAAGGGTATGACCTCCCATGGTATGAAAGACATATTGGTCTCAGAACCCAGGGCGGGGAGAAGACAGCACCTGAAGCAGAATTTTGGAATTGAGACAAAAGAATTAAATAAAGAGGTGGTATCTTCATGTAATATCATAATCCTTGCCATTAAACCACAAAATATGGAAACAGTCCTTGACGAAATTAGTGCAATTATCACGGAGGACAAAACCGTAGTTTCGATTGCCGCAGGCGTACCACTGGCGTATCTGTCTTCAAGGTTAAAGACAAAAAAAGTCGTCAGAGTTATGCCAAATACACCTGCTCTTATTCAAGAAGGGATGAGTGTCATGTCCTTATGCGAGTGTTTTTCAGACAGGGATATATCCACTGTGAGAGAAATTTTTATGTCTATCGGCAAGGTCGTTACATTGCCTGAAAAATACATGGATGCTGTAACCGCCATCTCTGGAAGCGGTCCTGCATTTCTAGCATTTTTTATTGAATCACTGGTGGAAGGCGGAATAAGAATGGGGCTGAATAAAGATGATGCCCTTGGCCTCGCCGTCCAGACTGCCATCGGCACTTCAAAATTACTGGATACAGGGATGAGTCCTTCAGCCCTCAGAGATATGGTAACATCCCCGGGGGGCACCACAGAAGCAGGACTTAATGTTTTTGACAAGAAAGGACTCAAGGATACCATCATCGCTGCAATTGATGCAGCTGTGAAAAGGGCAAAGAAACTGGGAGATAAGTTATTGAAATATTAAATCTTTGAATAATGTGAGGTGATAATGTCTATTTTCGGTGACTTATTTATAGGTATAGTAAAAATCCTTCATACTCTTCTTGAAATTTACAAATGGATTATAATAGTCGCTGTATTAATAAGCTGGGTGAACCCCGACCCTTATAATCCCATTGTCAGATTTCTTTATTCAGTGACAGAGCCCGTGTTAAGACCTGTCAGAAGACTTATCGGTTACAGATTGGGACCCATAGATATTTCTCCTATACTAGTAATTCTTGCCATTATAATACTTCAGTCTTTTTTGGTAAGATCTTTTTTAACATATGGTTTCTGATAAAAGTCGGCTATAAATCTGGAGGAGGTTTGTCGATATGAGAATAACGCCATTAGACATTCAGCAAAAACAGTTTCCTGTAAAATTCAGGGGATTTGATGAAGAAGAGGTAGACTCTTTTCTTGAGATTGTCAGGGAAGAAATGGAAGAGCTGTTAAGGGACAATGCATCGCTCAGAGAAGAAATAAAAAAATCCGAGAAACAGTTGAAGGAATACAGAAATATAGAATCGACCCTCAGAGACACGCTTTTAGCCACCCAGCAGATGGTAGAAGAATACAAGAATAACGCAATAAAGGATGCTGAACTCATAAGAAAAGAGGCTGAATTACACGCTGAAGAGATAATAAAGGACGCTCAGGAAAAGGTTGTCAAGATTCATGAGGATATAACAGACCTCAAGGGGGTGAGGCGACATTTCAAGGAAGAGCTTAGAAGACTTATTGAGAGTCATCTGAGTATGATGGAATTTGATAAAGAACGGGAGAAAGAAACACCTGATGAGATTTAAATCACTTAAGGGTATTCAGGATATCTACCCGCCAGAGATTTTTATCTGGCAGCATATAGAAAATATTTCCAGAGGCATATTTAAAAATTATGGATATCAGGAAATAAGGCTTCCGATAATTGAAGCAACTGATGCCTTTACCAGGAGTATAGGTGAAACGACCGACATTGTTGAAAAGGAGATGTACACGTTCAAGGACAAGGGAGGCCGAAGTGTAACTTTGAGGCCGGAAGGTACCGCTTCCTTTGTCAGGGCGTTTGTCCAACACCATCTCTACAATGAACCTTCGCCCCAGAAGTATTATTACCTTGGCCCAATGTTCAGGTATGAAAAGCCACAGGCCTTCAGGAACAGACAGTTTTATCAGATAGGGGCCGAGGCATTAGGCATCGAAGATCCAAAACTCGATGCAGAAATCGTCTCAATGCTTTCGGTGATTCTAAAAAGCATCGGGCTTGAGGGACTTATTTTTGAAGTGACATCTATTGGATGCAAAAGCTGCCGACCTGAGTACAAGAATGCCTTAAAAAAATACCTGAGTAATAAAATAAGTCATTTTTGCAAAGACTGTCACAGGCGCTATGTAATTAATCCTTTGAGAATTCTGGATTGTAAGGTGCCGTCCTGCATCGATACAAGACAGGGCTCACCATCTGTACTGGAATTCCTCTGTGCAGAGTGCAAACAGCACTTTAGCAGCCTTCAGCATCACCTCAAACTTCTTCAAGTTCCACACACAGTTAACCCTAACCTTGTCAGGGGTCTCGACTATTATACAAAGACTGCTTTCGAAGTAAACAGCGAGTCCCTCGGCAGCCAGAACGCAGTGGCTGCTGGTGGGCGGTATGACGGCCTGGTAGATGAATTCAGCGGTCCACCCACACCTGGAATCGGTTTTGCCCTTGGCATGGAAAGGATTATACCGCT
>CAYFYW010000367.1:0-4298 GCA_964347425.1 uncultured Nitrospirales bacterium | reverse complement strand
GTATCTTTTTTGATAACGTTTTTTTCAGGCATCCTGCTGTATTTTTTTACCAAGAGCCAGAAAAAAATAGAGCTGAAGCACAGGGATGGTTTTGCGGTGGTAACTTTGAGCTGGCTTGCAATGTCTCTCTTCGGGTCTATGCCATATATTTTGTCCGGAATTTCCCCATCCTTTACTACTGCTTATTTTGAGTCCATGGCGGGTTTTACAACTACCGGCGCGTCGGTTCTCAGCAACCTGCAAAGCCTGCCAAAAGGCATTTTGCTCTGGAGGAGCCTTACACAATGGATAGGCGGGATGGGGATAATACTTCTTTCCATAGCTATTCTTCCAATGTTAGGGGTCGGGGGGATGCAATTATTTAAGGCAGAGGTGCCTGAAATAGGGGTTGAAAAATTAAGACCCAGAATTATTGATACAGCAAAATCTCTCTGGTATATATACGCAGGACTTACAGGTGTTTTGGTACTTCTTTTGTCAGCTGGCGGGATGGATTTTTTCGATGCCATCTGTCACTCATTTACGACCATAGCAACAGGCGGGTTTTCAACAAAAAGCAGCAGTATTGCGTATTTTCAGAGTGGTTATATAGAGGTAATTATAACGATCTTTATGTTTTTATCATGCATCAGTTTCTCTCTCCTTTTTTATGCCTTGCGAGGCAAATTATCACGATTTGCAAAGAGTAGCGAGTTTAAGTTTTACTGTTCGGTTGTTGCTGTATCTATAATTATTGTTACTTTAAACATTTGGTCATCTGAACACTTTTCACTCTTAGATGCCTTACGATATGCCTCTTTTCAGGTTGTCTCAATTATGACAACAGGGTTTACTACTGCTGATTATGAGGTATGGCCTGTGTTATCACAGATGGTTCTGCTCTGCATGATGTTTTTTGGCGGTATGATAGGTTCAACAGGGGGGGGCATGAAGCAGGTGAGGATTCTTTTGATGTTCAAACAGGCATACCGGGAGCTTTACCATTTAATCCATCCGCATGCACTTACAGCAGTAAAACTTGATGGAAGGAATGTTCATAAGGAGACACTTGGTGGTGTATGGGGGTTTTTATTTCTGTTTATTTTAATTGCAGTAGCTGCAACACTGTGTATGACTGCGTTAGGATTAGATATTATAACCTCTGCAAGTACAGTTATATCTGCAATGTCAAATGTCGGCCCTGCACTCGGGGAGGCCGGGCCCACGGATAATTATTCCACAATCCCGGTGGCAGGCAAATGGCTGCTTATCTTCTGTATGTTGATGGGCAGGCTTGAGATATATACGGTTGTTATTCTCTTTGTACCGCATTTCTGGAGGAAATAAAGACTCATTCCTCTAATCCAATTAAAAATTGGTAAATGCATTCCGGTATGTCTTTGCTGTAACCACCTTCAAGGACTGCAAACACTGGTTTCTTTAGACCGGTAAGCATTCTGCCGATTTCCTTATATGTATCTATTTCCAGAGAAAGGCTGGTTATGGGATCATGTCTATAAGAGTCAAATCCCGCTGAGATTGCAAGCAGGTCTGGATCGAACTGCTCTACCTGTTTAAGCCCTTCACCCAGAACAGAAAGGTATTCATCAGCAGTTGTATTAGAACTTATTGGATAGTTAATACAGTTTTCCCTGCTCTTAAGTCCTGTGCCTGGATACAGGGGACTCTGATGTAATGACAGATACAGGAAATCTTTTTTCCCATGAAATATATCTTCGGTGCCGTTTCCGTGGTGGCAGTCAAAGTCGATTATTGCAATTTTCCCTGCCAATTTTTTTACTCTCAGTGAGGCAATGGCAATATTGTTGAAATAACAGAAACCGCCAAGACTGTTTCTGGTTGCGTGATGTCCAGGAGGGCGCATCAGGGAAAATGTTTTTTCGCCTTTTAAGCATTGTGAAGCTGCGTTGATTGCACTTCCCGCTGCCAGTCTCGCATGCTCAAATATGCCGGGCAGGGCAGGCGTATCGGGGTCAAAAAAGCTTTCCTTTTTTACATTTTTGAGCAGCTCCGGCGTGTGTGCAAGGAGTATGTCTTCCTCTTCACAGGTGGTGGGATCCAGGAACTCAAAACCCTTTTGCTTCAGGTACTGATAGGTGGATCTGACCCTTTCAGGAGACTCGGGATGCCAGGGCTGCGAATACTCAAGACACCTCTTGGAAAAGAAAATCTTCATAATTAAGTTATTGAGCTAATAAGTTATTTAGTTATTGAACTGTTTTTTAAAGAGGCAATGTAAGAGTTTAAAATTTTTAATAGTTCATATGCATCGGTTTTATAATTATCTTTAATTTCTTCGTCTATATATCCTTCGTCAAAACATTCATTGAGGTCGTCTATTAATTCAAAAAGAGAACCCCTTGATTGTCTGCAAAATTGAATATTCTCTTTGTAATGAAAACGACCATATCCTTCTGCTATGTTATTTGTAAGGGAAAGCTTTGCTCTCCTCATTTGTTCCTGCAATCTGAATTTTCCACTTCTGGAAGTTGCTTCATGAGGTTACCGATTTTCCTGCTGAATTCTCTCCCCTTCTGATAAACAAATAAATCTTCAACGCTTCTTATTTTTTTATTCATTTACTTAATTATCAGATTATTATGAATTTTGACAGATTAATGAAATTTTTTAACTTAATGACGCAATAACTCAATGACTTAATTACTGTAGTTTATTAAGAATTTCTTCTATGAGCCTATCCCTATTATCCACATCCAGATTGAAAATCTCTATATCGTTTCGGGCCTTGAGAGAATCAAGAAAGGCATTTGAATACACTGGAATTGTCGCCAGAACCCTTTTCTGGCTGTCCAGGGCCTTTTTAACTGCGGACTTGAAATTCCGGGAAAACATTTCCATTTTTCCTACTTCATCGATTACAACAATGTCTTTATGCCTGATTGCCTCCTCAATGGAGTTCACAATCAATTCATCGATAACGTTTATATCAACCCTGTATTTTCCCACCCGTGGCCCCTGTTTGAACATCGCCCCGGTAGAAATAAAAGTCCGCCTGGGTTTTCTAACGGGGTAAACATGCGAAAGTATTCCCTCTTTTCCGTTAAGTGTTTTTACCGCAAAACCCACTCTATTTCTGTTTTCCCTTATCTCCTGTGTATAAAACCCGCCTGCTGACTTATTTTTCAGGGACCCGACAATCTTAATGATAAGGGTCGTCTTGCCCGATCCGGGTTTGCCTCTTACAAGAATATTATTCATCATCACTACTGTCCAAAACAATCATAAACAGGGAGGCTGGTCGATGACTCGTAGAGATGCCTAATAAACACAATGACGACACCGCTTATATATAAACATCCTTTAGCTCTCGGTATCTTGATATTATAATTATTCCCTGTTACCTATTTCATCGAAATGAGGTTTGACATTTTAAAATTCTGTCGATTCATTGTGTTTATGAGGTGTTCAGCCTCCATAAATACTTTATTTTGGACAGGTATTATTCATCATTAAACTTTATTACATTAACCGGGACGTGTCTGAACCCGAGATTCTCTTTATATAAAAACTCGTAACTGCTCAGGTAACCACTCTACTCTACGAGTCGTAGACGAGTCGTAGACAGAGTTCCCCGTAACATATTAAACATATTTTTAAATTTTTTCTCTGAGACCTCTGTGGCCAAAAAAGATTTTTTTGTAAAAATTAAAGAGTTAGTTATTTCTTAGTGTATTTAATTTTGCTCTGTTTGCTCTGTGGTGAGCAGTTAAAAAACTCACAAAAAATTTTAATAACAATTTTTATTTTGATGTTATCCCGATAAAAAACCCTTGCATTAAAGATTTTTTGTGATATACTATCCTAAAATTATTTAAATTTCTAACTTAAAAGGGGGTAACATGGCAAGGAAAGTAAAATGTGCAGCAAAGACAAAAGCAGGAAAGAAATGCAAGAACACCGCAGCTGGAAAATCAAAATTCTGCTCATCCCATAAGAAAAAATAACAAAACAGCAGAAGGACAGCTGCAGTAATTAGAAGGTTATTGTAAAGGTATTTAAGAGACGAGGGCTTTGTCGGAAGTTCTCAGAGTATACTACTCTGCTTTTAGTAGGGCAAGGACATCTTCGTTGCTTAAATCATACCAGTTTCTATAGGCGTCTGCTACCGCAAAGGAAAAACCTGACCTGATATTCAGGCAGATGAGCTCATCGACATTTTGAACTATAACCTCAATCGTCCTTGTCGAGCCGGTAGGCACGGCAACCATAATCGCTTCAGGTTTTCTTTTTTTCACAAATCTCAAAGCCGCAAGCATTGTATATCCCGATGCAAGACC
>CAYFYW010000366.1:0-6844 GCA_964347425.1 uncultured Nitrospirales bacterium | reverse complement strand
TTGAAGTAGTATTCAGTAGCTCCATTAAGTCATCCAGGGCAGTTTCGTTGAAATCTTTGGCAAAACCAAGACCATAACGGCCTATCTCAAGGGAACGGATGGATTTCTGAAAAGCCTCTTTATAAGTCTTACCAAGACTCATTGCCTCGCCAACTGCGCGCATCTGGGTGCCAATCTTGTCTTCAACTCCTTCAAATTTTTCAAAGGCCCAACGTGCGAATTTCACAACAACATAATCCCCCGAGGGAGTGTATTTTTCAAGAGTCCCTTCGCGCCAGTACGGGATTTCATCCATTGTCAGGCCGCCTGCCAGCAGAGACGAGACAAACGCAATAGGAAAACCAGTTGCCTTGGAAGCCAGAGCAGATGAACGCGATGTCCGCGGATTTATCTCTATAACCACCACGCGTCCCGTCTTAGGATCGTGTGCAAACTGGATATTCGTACCGCCGATAACTTCTATCGCCTCAACAATATCATAGGAGTGTTTTTGAAGACGTTCCTGAAGTTCCGGGGCTATTGTCAGCATAGGAGCAGTACAATATGAATCTCCGGTATGGACACCCATGGCGTCAACATTCTCAATGAAACAGACTGTTATCATCTGGTTCTTGGCATCGCGGACAACTTCCAGCTCCAGCTCTTCCCATCCCAGAACGGATTCTTCCACAAGTATCTGGTTAATAAGACTGGCCGAAAGACCGCGTGCTGCCACTGTTCTCAGCTCCTCGACATTATAAACAAGACCTCCACCTGTTCCTCCCATTGTGTATGCCGGTCGGATCACAACCGGATAACCCAACTCCTCGGCGATTTTTTCCGCATCCTCTATGGTGTTCACAGCCTGGCTTTTCGGCATTTCAATACCAAGCTTTTGCATGGTCTGTTTAAAGGCGGTTCTATCCTCTCCGCGTTCGATGGCATCAACATTCACACCGATAACCTTGACGCCGTATTTTTCAAGCACCCCTGCCCTTGACAACTCGGAGGATAGATTGAGACCTGACTGTCCGCCCAGATTGGGCAGTATGCCGTCAGGTCGTTCAGCTGCAATTATCTCTGTTAATGTCCGAACATTGAGAGGCTCGATATACGTAACATCAGCCATGCCAGGATCTGTCATAATAGTCGCGGGATTCGAATTCACCAGCACAATCTCATAACCGAGTGAACGCAGTGCCTTGCAGGCCTGCGTACCTGAATAATCGAACTCGCACGCCTGGCCAATAACAATAGGACCAGATCCTATAATCATTACCTTCTTAATATCTTCACGTCTGGGCATAAGACTCCCCTTTTTATTCCCCGTAAATATCTGATTTTATGGCAGGATTTAACAGACCTCTTTTTTCAGGGTTATAGAAAGATACCACAAAAACACAGTTAATTGCATTATATTTTTATACTCGGGAAAAATAATCCATTTTTGACTCCCCAATCCTCTTTAAATTAAATCGACAGCAGGCTTAAATTCAGGAACAATCTCTAATACGAAGGCTGCGAGACACCTCAGGGCAACTATCGGCTTTACAAAGTGGTTCAAATATTGTAGATTTTATACCAAACGTCATAGTTTTGGAATTAATAACCCATGTAATCGGATATATGGAGAACATTTTCGGAGGCATTCAATTATGACAGCAAAAGAGGTACTAGAAAGGGTAAAGAGGGACAAGGTAACTTTTTTAAACCTTCAGTTTACAGACATGATGGGCTCTCTTAAACAGGTTACAGCCCCGATTAAGAGCTTGCCGGATATACTGAAATACGGTGCCTGGTTTGACGGGTCTTCTGTAGAAGGATTCGCAAGGATTCATGAAAGTGACCTTTATCTGAAACCTGACCCGGATACGTATTCAATAATACCATGGCTTAATTCTAAAGAAGGAAACACGGCAAGGCTTGTCTGTGATATCTACAGGCCCGATGGAAATCCCTTTCAGGGAGACCCGAGGTTTATTTTAAAAATGGTTATGAAAAAAGCCCGCGACATGGGTTTTGAGTATAACACAGGCCCGGAGCCTGAATTTTTCCTCTTTAAAAACGATTCCCTTAATCTCATACCCATGGACAGCGACGGCTATTTTGACCTTACGACTGATGAGGCACATGCCATCAGAAGAGAGATAACGTCTGCGCTTGAAATGTTCGGTATTGACGTGGAGGCATCACATCACGAGGTTGCTCCGGGTCAGCACGAGATAGACTTTAAACATGGAAATGCACTCACCACGGCTGACAGGTTATTAACCCTAAGGGTTACGGTCAAATCCATAGCTCAGAGATATGGATTAAAGGCGTCCTTTATGCCAAAGCCCGTTATGGGCATCAACGGCTCAGGAATGCATGTCCACCAGAGTCTGTTCAATACAAAAACAAAGACGAATGCATTTTATGACGCTAAAAATAAGTACAACCTGTCCAGGACAGCATTCAATTTTATTGCAGGTCAGCTTAATCATGTAAAGGGCATGATGGCAGTTATATGCCCCACTGTTAACTCTTATAAGAGACTTGTATCCGGTTTTGAAGCGCCTGTATATATCTCATGGGCGAGAATTAACAGGTCAGCGCTCGTCAGGGTCCCCAAGTGGTTTGAAGACAAGCCCAATTCGGCGCGCATCGAATTGAGATGCCCTGACCCTGCATGCAACCCGTATCTGGCCTTTGCCGTGATGCTGGCAGCAGGACTTGACGGAATTGAAAAGAAAATCAAGCCGCCTGAACCGGTTGAAGAGGACCTGTACAAATTTGATGAGAAAGGTCTGATATCAAGAAAAATAGAAACGCTTCCCTCATCGCTTTATGAGGCAATACTTGAGCTGAAAAACAACAAGCTCATGCAGGATGTGTTAGGAGAGCATCTCTACAGAAGATACATCAACATTAAGACGAGAGAGTGGAATGAATTCAAGATACAGGTTACACGCTGGGAAATCGAGAAGTATATCGATATATAATCGTAACCGGTAACGCGTAATGCGTGATGCGTATCACGTTAAGCGTAATGTGTGAGAGTCTTTTTCTCGATTGTCCATAACGCGTAACGGTTCACGATCTTCTTAGGTACTTCTCCGCCAAGAACTCCGCAAATGCCATAGAGCTGGTAAAGCCGGGTGATACTGTATTCAGGATATGGACGAAGATTTCTGATTTTAATACTACAAAGTCCATGACAAGCTCTTTCCTTCCCCAGTCAACAAGCTGCGGGCGTATACCCACTTTACTGCTTGGCTCAATATCTTCCGGATTTAGATTTTCAACTAAATCCTTAACTTCCCTGAAGAAGAACCCGGAAGAGTATTTTCTGGGTTCTTTAAGAGAAACTTTTCTAAACTTACAATTATTGAAAAATAAAACAAGATTCCTTGAAAGGATTTTAAAAACCTCCCTGTCTATCCCTTTTAAAATCCCGTAGTTTTCTCTTCCAAATGCCGGAATTGCAGTCGGGCCGATATAAACAGTGCCGTCTACTGCCCTTGTGAAATGAACACCTAAAAAAGGGTTACTGATGTCAGGAACAGGATATATATTGCCTTTTACAAGATAGCTCTTTGCCTTATTTAACTTCCTGTACGTGCCTTTGAAAGGAATTATCCTGTAATTTTGTCCTGCCTCAAATATATGCGCAACCGTATCACTGTAAGAACCTGCTGCATTGATGAATAAATTATATTTTATGCTCCCACTGTTCGTCACAACCTTGTCATCCCCCTTTAGCCCCCTGAATTCGTAACCCTTAAGTATCTTTACCTCCCCTGAGGAAATGAGATCCATCTCCATATTGGCCAGAACTCTCTTAGGGTTTATGACCGCTGTATCCAGGGAATAAAGCGCAAGCCCGCAGGTTTTGGCATACGGCTCTATGGTTTTTAATTGTTTCTCATCAACGAGTTCTGACCTGGCGCCGTTTTTAAAAGCCCTTTTATGAAGTTCCTTCAATAAAGGGATTTCTTTCTTATTTTTTGCAACTATAACCTTGCCGGTTTCTAAAACCGGGATGTCTTTTTCCCTGCAATACTTTTTCATCAGGAAATTTCCTTTCAGGCAAAACTGCGCCTTCAGGCTGTCAGGCGCATAATAAATCCCTGCATGAAGTACACCACTGTTTCTTCCAGAAGCATGTTCACCCAGGGCTTTTTCTTTTTCGAGGATCACGATATTCTCATATCCCTTATTTAGTAACTCCTTTGCTATTGTAAGACCGATAATACCCCCGCCACATATAAGAACATCTGCTTTATCTGCCACTCCCCCTCCTTATTTATCTACAAAAAAACTCATCAAATATGTCCTTTATACTATATTAAAGAATCTTTATTTTGGCTGTCTTCATTTGACTTGACTTTTTTTCAACATGGTATGCATAATACGCTCAACATACCTTCTTGACTTCGGTCAAGAATCTATCCCACCTTGGATAAGTGAAAGACGAGTGGGCTTGTGAAAGCCCATTCGCCTTTTACTTTATTCAACATTCACCCCGCAAGGGAAGCATTTTTTTCGAGATAAAGCAACTTCAAGATAGAAATGGCAGGGTACGGTATTTTCGCTCATTCCCGTCCCCAAAGCCCTGAACCAGATGGTACAGGGCGAAATATCGGGACTCCTCGGGTATGTACCGTATGGTACATACCGAGGCTTTTACCTCTTTATTAAATTTGATTTTTAGATAAATATATTAAGGACTATCGGTAAAAGAAACCGCTCAAATACCATACCCTGCCATCACGAAAAAGGAAATGCTTACCTCCACGAGTCATCCTTTCATTACACAGAGCCTTAAAGATTCGTAACTACTCAGGTTCACAGTTCAAGGGTTCATAGTTCAAAGTTAGAGAGCGATGAAAATTGAACGATTTGAAGATATTGAGGCATGGCAACGGATACTCGAATTGATTTACCAACTATCTTAATAACATAGGGCGACCAACCGTGAACCGTGAACCTGACAACCTGAGTAGTTGCAAAGATTCCGGTTTTTTTAGTCGTAGTACTTCTTTCATGACACCACCTCCTCTCAACGCTTTTTGACAAGACCCGCGCAATTATTGTTTAATAAAAAACCTAATGAAGCACAATAAATCAAAAGACCTGTTTAAAAAAGCAAAACAGCTTATGCCCGGGGGGGTCAACAGCCCTGTCAGGGCATTTAAGGCAGTTGGCGGAAGTCCTTTATTTATTAAATCAGCAAAGGGCTCTAAGATTTATGATGCCGACGGAAATGAATATATAGATTACGTGCTTTCCTGGGGCCCAATGATTCTCGGCCATGCGCATCCCCGTGTTGTGAAAGCCCTCCAGAAGGCGACTGAAAAAGGGACAAGCTACGGTGCTCCCACAAGCCTTGAAATAGAATTAGCCCGATTGATCCGCGGGGCATACCCGTCAATGGAAATAATGCGAATGGTCAACTCCGGCACAGAGGCGACGATGAGCGCCATAAGAGTCGCCAGGGGATTTACGGGCAGGGACAAGATTATTAAATTTGAAGGCTGTTATCACGGTCATGCAGACGGACTGCTCGTTAAGGCAGGCTCAGGCGCATTGACTTTTGGCGTACCCGATAGTTCGGGAGTTCCTGAAGACTATGCAAAAAATACTATAACGCTCCCCTTTAATGACCTAAAAACCCTTGAGAAGACTCTTGAAAAACAGGGTAAAAACATAGCGGGTCTTATTCTTGAGCCGGTAGTTGGAAACATCGGTTGTGTCCTTCCAGGACCGGGGTTCCTCAACGGACTGAGGCGATTAACGAAGAAATATGGGATTGTACTGATATTTGATGAGGTCATGACAGGTTTCAGGGTGTCATACGGAGGGGCACAAAAGGTATATGGAATAAAACCTGATATGACCTGTCTCGGTAAAGTAATCGGCGGGGGTTTGCCTGTCGGGGCATACGGCGGGAAAAAAGAGATAATGAGAACAGTGGCTCCTGATGGTCCTGTCTATCAGGCGGGAACGCTTTCAGGAAATCCGCTTGCAGTGACGGCGGGCATTGAAACTCTAACGATTTTATCAAAACCCGGTGTATATAAAAAACTTATGAATAAAGCAGAATCACTCGAACATGCCCTGAAAGATGCTTCAATATATGCCGGCGTAAAAACAAGGTTTTACAGGGCAGGAACAATGTTCTGCACGTATTTTACGGATACGGAAGTTTTTGATTATACAACCGCTAAAAAATCAGATACAAAAAAATTCGCAAGATTCTTCAAAATGATGCTTGATAACGGAATTAATTTAGCGCCCTCCCAGTTTGAGGCAGGTTTTATATCGCTTGCCCATTCACGGGCTGATATAAATAAAACTGCACGGGCTGCTTACGAGGCATTTAAAAAACTATAGTGAAACTCGCTATTACCGGCTTTTCCAATTCTGGCAAAACAACCGTTTTTAACGCTTTAACGGGCCTCAAATTAGAGACAACCACATATCCCACCATGATTTCCGCAATGCCTGAAGCGCACATTGGCACTGTCAAAATCCCTGATAAAAGGCTTGAGAGACTTTCTCATGCTTATAAAAACAAAAAAACAATTCACGCAACTGTTGAATACAGCGATTACCCGGGCATTACATCAGCAGCGTCCGGCGGCGATACCTCACAAAACAGCAAGGTTTTTGATTCTATCAAAGATGTTGATGCGCTTGTGCATGTTGTCAGAGCATTTGAAGATGAATCAGTTGCACATCCCCTGGGAAAGACCAACCCTCTCAGGGATGTTAAATCTTTTGAAGCCGAACTTATTCTCGGTGATCTGGAACTTGTTGAAAAAAGGATTGAAAGGATAGAACAATCCGCCAAAAAAGGAAAAGGCAAAGACGAAGCCGGGAA
>CAYFYW010000365.1:0-5386 GCA_964347425.1 uncultured Nitrospirales bacterium | reverse complement strand
ATAGTCGTGACAATATGCTCTTCAAGCAAAAACATGATGATGTCGCTCTGATCTTCCAGGGTAAGGCCGAAAAATGTCTTCGCCTCATGAATGCCGGTACCCCTCGCAGGGATAATTGTCGCGCCGGTGGCGCCAGCCTTTTTGGCCGCATCAACAACCCGGTCGGTTTTATCAGCTTTGACTGTTGCTAAAATGACCTTAAACTTCATTGTCACCCTCCTTGTATTTTTTTCTGGCCCGGTTCACTGACCAGTGCATATATTGAGCATAGCCCATTACCATGATAATCGGAAACAGACTGGCAAAGGCAATAAGACCAAAACCGTCCAGGGCCGGATTACGGCCGGGAACAGTGGCGGACAGTCCAAGGCCTAGGGCCGCCACAAGGGGTACGGTCACCGTAGACGTGGTAACCCCTCCGGAATCATATGCCAGGGCTATGATTTTCCTGGGAGCGAATATAGTTTGCACGATAACAATGATGTATCCGGCCAATATATAGATAAAGATCGGTGTACCGCTGACAATTCGAAAGGTGCCAAGGCTGATGCCGACAGCGACACCAATGGCAACGGCAATGCGCAATCCCCGCTGACTGATGGTGCCGGCAGACACCTCACTGGCCTTGAAAGCCACTGCTATGAGCGCTGGTTCGGCAATTGTAGTGGCAAAACCTATCATTGCTCCAAAAAAATAGATCCAGCCGTATGCCTTCCAGTCTGCCCGGGGGACCGCGTCTTCCGAACCGTAAATGAAGGCAGGGTCAGACAGCTGAGCTGCCATTATTTTGCCGAGGGGAAACAAAGCCTTTTCAAGTCCGGCAAGAAACAGGGCAAGTCCACTAACAACAAACACGCAGCCAACAACAAGGCGACGGAGATGAGGGATGGGCCGGCGAGCTACTATCATCTGAAAGAACGTTATCATAACGATAATCGGCAATACGTCCCGACTTGTAGCAAGCAATATTTTAGCAAAATCAATCACCAATGCGGTAAACAATTCTTCTCCTCTCTATCAACCAAAAATTATCAGCCCGTAGCCCATGACGAATATCATGGGCAGCAGGGAGGCAAAGGCAATGAGGCCGAAACCATCCTGCAGCGGGCTGCGGCCTTTAATGACTGAGGCCAGACCCACCCCAAGGGCAGCAACCAGAGGCACGGTTACCGTTGATGTAGTCACGCCGCCAGCGTCATAGGCTATACCGATGATCTCTTTCGGCGCAACTATGGTCATCAGCATCACAGTGATATAGCCCCCGATAATCAGGTAGTGGATGGGCCACCCCCGGAGGATGCGAAACACTCCGACCACTATGGCCAGACCCACTGAGAAGGCCACTGACAGCCGCAGCCCAAGGGCATATTCCCGCATTGATTTTTCTGTCTGTGCAATGAGGTCGCCCTGGCTGGCTATTTCTGCTGCTTCCTGCGCCACTGCAATAAGGGCTGGCTCGGCAACAGTAGTTGAAAACCCAAGGGCAAAGGCAAAAGACAAAAGCCATAACAGACTGCCTTTGCGGGAAAGGGCACGGGCCATTTCCTCGCCGATCGGAAACAGGCCCGTTTCCAGTCCCTGTATAAACAGGCCCAGTCCGGTCACCACCAGCAGTAAGCCCAAAAATACATCGACCATCTGGGGCAGAGGCTGCCGGAGCACCACAAGCTGGAAAAAGGCAATGACCAGGATGATGGGCAGCAGGTCGGCAAAGGCCTCCCACAGCTTTTTCAGGACTATGAAAAGAAGCCGAGTGCTGACAAAAGCCTTTTTTTGCTCGGTCATAGTATCACATCACCTTTTTAGCCTAATAAATAAAAAATAAGATTAATCCTAACTGTCACCATAGATAATATGTTAAACAATTCCTGAATTCAAGCCTATAAAAGAACTTAGGGGTCAGGTCAAACAATGGTACTTGATATGTGACGGATAGGCCAGGATCCCAGCCTGTAAGATTGAAGTAATACTAATTGAAAGTTTCTTCCAATAACAAATTTCATGCTCCGAACTAAATAAAAGCAAAAAAATAAGCAACTTAGAAAACCTTAGACGGCTTTTATGTGTATATTAATCTCTTACCATAAATCAAGATAGAAAGAATCTTTCAATTTTATCGTTTAAAATAATTGACCTTTCAATCGTAATTCTCCTTATTACCCATTATATTTAAGCTACTTATAGAATTTATGTGGAATCTTATCTCCTGGCGTAATTCTTGTATAGATAATAGTAAACCATATTGGAAATCTTCTGTAGGTGATGGCGCAGTATGCATAGGAAAAATTGATGCCCTATAAAATAACTCCTTTTGCGAAGACAAGCAAAGAGATATGTTTTAGGAGGAACTCATGGAGAGGGGGGATAATGTGGGACTTTATGCCAGATAATGGAGGAAGTCTGGTTGTCTTAGCCTTGCCTGTAGCCCTATTGTTAGTCTTAGCTGTTGGATTAGCTGCTAGTAAAATTATTAGTAAAATTTTGGGGACAAAAGGGAGGAATCTGTGTTGAAACGATTTCCAGTTAAAAGAACCGTACCGACAGGACAGATTATCTTACTCGTAGTCGGGATGGTCATTATTTTTCTGTCCCTGATAGCTGACCTTGTCGGGTATGGAGGTTCACCCGATTTTGCGTATAGGCAGCTAGTGGCCGCAATGGTGGGAGCAATTATGACCGGTGTGGCGTTGCTGATACTCAAAAAATAGTATCATGCGAAAGAGTGGAGTTAAGGATTGGGAAGTACGCAGACTATTCCTGTTTGTGAGGTCAAAAGATGAACAAAGTGGTTATGCTCACTTTCAATTGCAAATCTTCACTCCAGGGGTTGACATCAGACAAAGGATAGAGTCTTCGAATTATTGTTTAATCTAAGACACCGCATATTGTTAAAAAATATCTTGGGATTGCTTGGATAATTCGTCCTGCCGGTTCTTGAAGATTGCAGATATCATTAAGAAATTTCCTGCGCTCCTGAAGAATGCGAAAACTTTATTGAACTTTCGAAATTCTTCTGGTACTATCATTTTTATTCTTAAGAAGGCAAATTCTTTTCATTATATCAGGAACATCTGCTATGCGAGGGGTATTTGACAAAACAGAAATTAATGGCATGACCCTGAAAAACCGTCCCACGAGCTAAACTCGACAGCGCAATGTCAAATGTTGAGACCTGACCCCCGTCATTTATGTGAGACACTCACCCATATATGCGATATTCACACCTCTAGCGTGTGCCTCACATGCATTGCCGTATGTTTGACCGTCGCATCCACAAACAGGGTCATAGATTTCCGGACAGAATTCAGGGGTTTCCTCACAGGTTCCCGGGCCACTGCAATCCCCAATGGGCTTTGCACAAAAATTAGTCAACCGGGCATTCAGAATTAATGATTCATTGTGGTGCTATTTCCACCTCCACAAAGTCACAACTTATCTGGTCACAATCTACTGACCCGTTCATGTTCAAATCAACTCCGAAGTAGAATGTATAAAGGCCAGCGGGCAATCCTGTCATATTCAAGACCTCATAAGGACTGAGGTTAAAGAGGGGTCCCTGGTGACCGACACAAATGCCGGGCTTCCAGCTGTCAGTAGATGCCTTATAACAATACCAGCCGGAAGATGCACGTCCTAATACCCACCAGTCTGCGTCTTCACCAAACATATCTCCTGCACTAAGCTCTACCGTTACTGAAAGTGTTTCTCCCTGCCCTATTATTATAGGGCCGTCCGAGCCGTTTGCCTTGACGTCAGGAACCGGGTCTGCTGCCCATGTTGCTGGCACAAAAAATGTAAGAGTTGAAATTAAAGCTGCAAAAAATAAAAACCCTTTTGCTCCCGTCAAATTTTTCATATCTTTCTCCTTTTCTTAAATCTGTCCCGGCCGCTTTCTATCCTCTTCTCACAAAGGGTATAGCCTTTTCTGAAGACAGATATTTTTATTGTTAATTACAGTAAAGAAATTTCTGCTCTTACTATAAGAATAACCCCAAATTATCATACTGTCAATACTACTTATGGTATCTATAAGAATTTCAAATATGCGTGGTTGTGCAAATACCCTCAATGTGGTTATCTACTGGGTCATAATATCATAGTAATCAATTAAATAGGTCTCCTTACTACCTGATGCCTAACATACAAGACCCATTGTGCCACAGTTCAAGAGTTCCATAGTGGAAAAATACAAAAGGGCAGTGTGCCCCCTTTACAACTCCTCACAGTTTTTGTAAGCTTCAAGAGGTAAACACCTCTATCGCAGCCATGGATGAACATAGTTTTCGGGTTCTCGAATTCGACAAGATACTCCAGATGGCGGCTTCATTCGCAATCACGGCGCCCGGCAAAGCCGTTATTCAAAGGATAAGGCCGCTCAAAAATATCGACGAGGCAAGGCGGCAGATCGTCCTTGTTGCCGAGTGCCGGGGACTGCTGTCCAGGGGACAACACGGCGGCATAGAGCATTTCGACAATCTCTCACCATTGTTTCAAAGAATCAGACCGTCTGACGCAGTACTTGAACCTGTTGAATTACGGTCATTCCTGCCGCTCTTTTCCTCTGCAATAAATCTCAAGCGAATAATCAACGAGCCTTCATGTGCCAACCTCGGCATGATCGCATCAGGACTGACAACCCATCCTGATCTGAAGAGGGCAATTGACGCAGCCGTTGACAGAGAAGGGAAGCTGCGTGATGAGGCGTCACCGGAACTCTCTTTCATCCGGCAGAGCATCAAATCAAACGAAAGGAAGATCAAGGACATACTGGAGGCGATGTTAAAGCAGAAAGACCTGATACCTCATCTGCAGGATTTTTACATTGCCGAAAGAAACAGGAGGTTTGTCATTCCGGTAAAAAAGGACTCGAGAGGGAGTGTGCCGGGGATCGTCCATGACATTTCAAACACCGGTGAGACGGTCTATGTGGAGCCATACTCAATCCAGCGTCCCGGAAACGAACTTGAATCGTACAGGGCAGAAGAGAAGCTTGAGGAGTACAGGATTCTCCGGAGGCTTTCAGCTCTCTTGAGAGAGCACCTTCATGAAATTGAACAGGACTATCATATCACCGCCCGGATTGACGCCCTTCAGGCCACGGCAGGATTCTCAGACAGGATGGACATGTCCCCTCCCGAAATAAATGAAAAGGGGTATCTGAAAATCATCAAGGGACAACACCCGCTGCTGTGGAAGACCTTCAGACTGTCAAACCGTGAAGGCGACCTCGTCCCGCTCGATCTGGAGATCGGGGGAGATCATTCCTGTATGGTTATCACCGGTTCAAACGCAGGCGGCAAGACGGTTCATCACGGACGAGAGCGCCACGGTTGAATCGCTTATCACAGATCTCAAGCAGCGAACACGGGAACTCAATAAGAGACTG
>CAYFYW010000364.1:0-6266 GCA_964347425.1 uncultured Nitrospirales bacterium | reverse complement strand
CTTAAGTGGTGGAATCCCCCGGCTGATTAATGTCCTGTGTGACCGGGCATTGCTCGGGGCCTATGTTCAGGGGAAAGGCCGGGTTGATAAACCTACGCTGGTCAAAGCTTCACGTGAAGTATTCGGCGGAGATAAAGCTCAAAAACATTACCTGACAGCTTCGAAATGGCTGCTTGCCCTTCTGGTGCTCGCAGTCGTTGGAGCCCTTATTACAGCAACCTTCAATAATAATAACGAATCTCAGCTCATTGCAAATATAACAGAACCTTCGGCGTCGGATACATTGCAGGAACCGCTTGATCTGGCGCAGCAGCTGGATACACTGCAATGGCCGATTGATCAGCCAAATGCTCGCAGCAGGGAGATGGCGTACCAGGCACTGTTCAATCAATGGAACATTACCCGTCAACCTGAAGACAATGCCGCTGCCTGCCTGCAAGCTCCGGCACATGGTTTGCGCTGTCTGAATGCCCGGGGCAGTTTAAGTAGCCTGCGGCGCTTAAACAGACCGGCGGTATTGAAATTCTTTGATGATCAGGGTCAAGAATTTTATGCAACTTTGACCGCTCTGGGGGAGGAAACTGCCACCCTCTTATTGGGCACGGAAACAAGGGAAGTTGCTCTCAAAGACATTGCATCTCGGTGGTTTGGTGATTACACCCTGCTCTGGCGGGTACCACCGGGATATCAGGGCAATATTCACACCGGAAATTCAGGACCTGACGTGCAGTGGTTAGACAAACAGCTGGCTCTCATTCAGGGACAGAAGGCTCAACCGCGGGAAAATATCACGTTTGACGATGCGCTCCTCAGACAGGTGAAGGAATTCCAGCTCGCCGGGGGCCTGGTTCCGGATGGTATCGTGGGTCCTCAAACCCTTATTCACCTTAATACTGCAGTTGGCAGCGGGATACCGAAATTGATTGATAAACAGGAGGACAATTAGGGATGTCGTTTATTCTTGACGCCCTGAAAAAGTTAGAGCAAAAACGTCATAGAGGGACAGTTCCGGATCTGCTGACAGTTCATGAGCCTGCGCCTCAGGAGTCAAAGAAACGCCTTGTGTGGCCCTATCTGCTCTTGGCAGCCTTGCTGCTGAATGCGGCCATACTGACGCTCTGGCTGGGTCCTTGGCGGTCAGAAAAACCAGTGATTATTGCACAGTCAATTGATGGAAAACAGCTTGAACCAACGGCAATCCGGTCGAGTGAAGATGTTCCCGACACCCCTGAGCCAGCCACTTCCAGTGGACTTGCCAAGACCGTCAGTACGGCACCGGAAGCAGATGAGGAGGATTCATTGTCCGGGGCGAAAACAACTGAAACATCCGGAGCCGTAGGCAGTTTTGATAATATATCTTCAAACGAGCCAGAGAATGTCAAAGCCGATGTTCATGAAGAAATTAGCGGCGAACCGGCACCAACGGTTGAGATGACAGGATCGCTTGAGATTTTTCCGTCCGCCCGGGAGCAGCCCCCGACTAACGACCTACCACCGACCGAATCACAGACCCCTCCTGACCCCGGGGTCGAGTCAGAAGAAAAAGTGCTTAATGTGAACGAGTTACCCTCATCAGTCCGGCAGGAGCTGCCTCAGTTAACCATTGCCGGCCACATCTATTCCAATGAGCCAAGCGCCCGAATGGCAAACATTAACGGTCAAATTATTCAGGAAGGTGAAGTTGTAACTGAGGGCCTTAAGCTGGAGGAGATTACCCCGACTGAAGTGATCTTCAGTTATAAAGGCTACCTCTTTCGTAAGAGAGGATTTTAGAAGGAGCAAAAGGTGGAGCCCGTGTTTTCTATGTCTCAGCGAAGGAGGACATACAGAGCACCAAGTCCTCCGTCGCACTGCCTTGCGGTCACAAAGGCTATTATACCCTTCCGGTAACGACCTGTAAGCCAAGTAACCACGGCATTTTTCAGTACAGGGCCGTTTGATGACCGGAGCCCTCTGCCGTGGATTATCCTGATACAGCGATGACCCTTTACAACGGCTTCCCTCAGAAACCCTTCGACCACTGTTTCAGCCTCCTCAGCGACAATACCATGGAGGTCCAGGGTATCCTGCACCGAGAACTTTCCTTCATGGAGTCTTATGGCGATATCACTTCTGTAATCCCGATTGACCCATTCAACGTACTCCTGTGTATCCTGAAGTTCAACAGGCCTCTTGCCGGCAACAATCTCTTCAAGGACTTTCAGTGCCTTATCGTCAGGCGAACCAGTCCTGTATGAGGGAACGGTTCTTTTTTTATGCACGGATAAACTCCGAAATTCCTTGATCTCGCGTACTTTCCTCATGGCATTGTCAAACAGTGCTTTATCACTGAGGGGCGCTTCTCCTTCTGTTGAGGCAGGTGTGCAGGATACGTGCATGGAATTGCGTTTCATGATTTTTTTCAGTTCTCTGAAAGGATGAAATGTAAGGGTGTTAGACATATGCTTTTTGCTTCCCATGATATACTTCTCCCTCCAGCATATTATAGCAGAATTTCATCGGCAGACGTTTTCCTCTAACCCTTTATTTCTGACCGCTGCCGCATTCCCTACCGTGCTTCCGGGCCTCTGCCTTCATGTTTCACGTCTAATGAATATACAAACGCGAGTATTTCAGCTACTGCCTTATACAGCTCCTGCGGGATTTCTTGATACAGGTCAAGCGATGAAAGATACTCAACGAGGTCTTTGTCCTCTTTTATGGGAACACCATGGGTCTTTGCGATCTCTATGATTTTTTCGGCAACCTTCCCCCTGCCTTTGGCTACCAGCCTAGGAGCAGAGTCTTTTTCATACCTGTACTTTAATGCCCCTGTCTTCCTGAGGTTTTTTTTCATTGCTACAATTTTAGATTAATCCCATGGCGCTGTGCTTGTCCAAAAGCTATATTCTGCTTATGATGGATGTTTATCATTTTAAGAGAAAGTCCCTGGGTCGCAAATCTCCGTTCAAGCGCCAGCCTTTGTGAATTTATGAGCCCGTCAACGCCGGGCCTTTCGGTCAGAAAAGTGATGTAGAAGTTCTTGTCTGATACTGTCACAGATATTGATAATTTCCCCAGGGATTCGAGGTCAAGGTTTATGTCACATGTGTATGAGTCTTTGCCGTTGTCTGGGTGTTTCCTTAACATAAATTCACTGTCCTTTAAACCATCCCACAAAACCGGCAGAAATGTGTAAAGCATATCATGGGCCTTTGACATCAGTTGAAAGAACTCTATGTTCCTTATGAACCTCTCTAATGTGTTTGCTATCTCCGATTCCTTGAACCCTGCCTGTCTCAGGATATTAATAACATCCCGGTCCTTTAACGACCTTTTAAGCCTGAGAAGCAGTGCTTTCAGGTCGCCCTCTGCCTGAAGAGCAAGGAGACTCTGGAGAACTGTTCCCGGCTCTCTCAGTACCGCAAATTTCAGCCGTGTCTCAAAGAGCACACCGGAAGTCTCAACAGACGACTTCAGAAGTCTGTCGTTTAGTTGCGTTATCCTTGATAAGAGTTTTTCCAGTCCTTTAAGTTCAGGGAGGGCTGCCTTTATGCTGTCGGGGAGTGACCTGAGTGTTTTCAAAAGAAGCTTGAATTCTGAATTACTTAGCCTTGATTCAGAGAACTTGGCGAGCACCTCGAGGAATCTTGTCGGGATATTTTCTTGCAGGGCATTGGATGGGCTTCTGGAGACACCGATAA
The DNA here is from genome assembly GCA_964347425.1 of uncultured Nitrospirales bacterium. Classification (GTDB taxonomy): domain Bacteria; phylum Nitrospirota; class Thermodesulfovibrionia; order UBA6902; family BMS3Bbin08; genus CAYFYW01. The sequence goes on along the minus strand of CAYFYW010000364.1, from coordinate 2,583 downwards.
ACCTCATCTTAAAATTTTTCTTACCGCCAACAACCTCAAGGTGGATGTTCTGCCCTTTAATCAACAGGACTTCAGATTTTGCACGTATTATTTTTTCCTTTTTGCTGTCAGGTATATTCATACGTAGAACCACCTCTCCATTTTCGGCAATCTTCATTACTTCGGCCTTGACTACAGTACCTGCTTTTATGGAGATGGCCTTGCCGCCGGGATTTTTAAAAATCAGAAAATTGTCTATATTACTCACTGAAAAATTTCTAATCATCTCTTTGCGTCCCTTTCCGGAAGATAATCACTCAAGATATTATCAACGCCCCTCAACGCACATGTATTTTTACTTCTTTACTGACTCAATAGCAAGATTTATCACGCTATTGATTGTTGAAATTCGTAATCCGTCTGTTTGATTTCCCGCACGATTTTGATATACTTGAGACCATCCAGCAGGAGCAGCCTGTTTAAACATCATAATTAATGGAGGACATGATGGCAAATACACCATCCCGAAGAAAACCTGCCTCGAGGTCTGCAAAGTCATCGCCAAATCCAAAGACAGCCGGGAGACGGCCGAAAAAAGCTAAAATTCAGGAAAAGGAAATCACCCCTATTTCATTGGAAAAAACTGGAGGGCAGCTTAAAAAATTCGGAGATAAGCTCAGTGAAGCTGCAGATACGGGAATGCATGACGCATTAAATACAGCGCGGGAACAACTCAGGAATTTGGGAGACAGATTACATGAGGCAACCGGCAAAGGAGTGCACGCGGTCAAAGAGATAGCCGAAGAAGTACGCCACTTTGCCAATGGTGCTACAGAACTGACAAAACTCAGGATTGAAATTCACCATTTAAAAAATGAAAGACATAAGCTCCTGGCATTAATGGGAGAAAAATTGAGGAACCTTCATAGAGCTCAACGAGTCACAAGCATTCAATCCAAATTTACCCATGATTTCAAAAAGCTGGACGAATTGGAGGAGATCATATCTGAGAAAGAAGAGCGGGCGTTAAAGGTCTCCTCGGATATAAAGGCTATAAAGTAAATAATGCAATAAAAATATCAAAAATATGGATTAAAGGTCAGGAATATTTTTACATTTTTACGTGTCATTTTTATCTTTTATTTTTAATTTTTTATCTCTTAATGAAGATCATTCTGTTTTACGCACCCTCATTCTGGTTCAGGACATATGAGAAGGTACTTGAAGATGTGCCGGATCAGAAAGTGGAGAGGTCAACGGAAAATACCGTGGTAGCGTTCTACCAGGCTGAAGCCGGGGATCTTGAACGTGAAGGCAATGTCCTGACCAAATTTGTAAAGAATGTTAAGTGGCTGGCTGGAAAATTTAAGACGAGAAACGTGGTTCTCCACTCCTTCGGACACCTCTCGTTATCAAAAGCTCCTCCGGACTTTACCAACAGGTTGATTGGAGAGGCAAGAGACCGCCTGGTCCGGGCAGGCTTTACGGTTATTGAAACTCCCTTCGGCTACCTTAATGAGTGGAAGATTCATGTGGCCGGTGATTCGCTGGCCAAGGTATTTAAAGAACTATAATAAATCATACCTAAAACCCTAATCTGCGGGCAACTCTCTTTCCTGGATCATCCTTTTTTTATGCGATACACCCGTATCAGAAATAGATGTGATCAGGTACAGTATACCAATAAGAATCAGGGCAATGAAAAAAATCGTAAAGAAAAATTTGGTTTGTTTCCATGCAAGAAAAATGAGGAGGAGTGCGGCAGCTATGGCTAAGTATATATTGGCCTGGAAAACAGCGAAAATATCGTTAATAATCCCGGAATCCACAAAGCCCTCCTTATCTACTCATTTCTAATGGATATAGTATAGCATAACATGAGTCCGGTATCAGCCGGAGAAAAAAGGCGGGCCGAAAGCAATCCTGGAAGAGGTGGTATGAAAAGACATCATGAAAGCATGTTGCATTTGCTGCAAACTTATAATAAGTTATACAGTATTCATGAGTTATAACGGTCTCTCAACAGTAAAGAGCGCTCAAGAAGTGGTTCCCTAAGGAGGACATCATGCTCGATAGAATAAACCCCTTGAAAACATCTGCATGGGAAAAACTTAAAGAGCATTATGAGGATATGAAAAACGGGCATATGCGTGACATGTTCCGTGATGATCCGGAGCGGTCTAACAGGTTTTCTCTCGTGTTTGAGGATATACTGGTTGATTATTCAAAAAATATTATAGACCGGAAAACCATGCAACTCCTTTTCGGCCTTGCCCGGGAAATAAAGGCAAACGATGCGATAGAGAAGATGATTTCAGGAGATAAAATAAACGAGACGGAAAACCGTGCTGTTCTCCATATTGCGCTGAGAAACCGTTTAAATACGCCAATCTGTGTAGATGGCAGCGACGTAATGCCCGATGTAAACAATGTATTGAAACAAATGGAAGGGTTCTCTCATACAGTTATTTCAGGACAGTGGAAGGGGTATACGGGAAAGGCTATCACAGACATTGTAAACATCGGTATTGGAGGCTCAGATCTCGGGCCTGTAATGGTGACAGAGGCGCTGAAGCCATACCGTAAGCCTCATATGCAGGCGTA
>CAYFYW010000363.1:0-2113 GCA_964347425.1 uncultured Nitrospirales bacterium | reverse complement strand
TTTGTAAAGAGCAGAGGGCACTGTAAAATGGTTTTCGATGCACATAAGACAGAGGCGGAATTGACAAAGTAAAGGCCTATTTGTTTATTCTTTCGACTTCTCACGGCCTCTTTTATTATCGATAAGTCTCGCTGCCCACTGCCCATTTAAAACTCTGTCTTCTATTTCACACTATTGCCAAGAGCGCAAGTTATCTGGAATTTTCCTGACGGTAACGGCCTGATTCCCTGAACGAAGGAAAACCGGGCTGACACACCACCACCTAGGCTGTCTCTCAGCAGCTTTCTTAAACGCTCTTCATGGAGGGCACTGAAGTCACCTGTTTTTACTAATTTGAAATCAAGTGACGAAGGGTCTGTCTGTATGACCTGGAACTGTTTAATTGCCCCCACAAACTCGGGAGACATCAACAACCTGCAGAAGTAGTTGGGTGAAAGTATTCTTCCATTTGACAGACGGATTATTTCGCCAGATCTACCTTCAAGTTCCTTGAGCACAGTGAGGCCACGACCGCATGGACAGCGTTCAGGCGATATTTTTCCAATATCATACGTGTTATAACGAATCATTGGCATCGCGTAAGGCTTGAGCGTAGTCACCACAATTTGCCCGCTTTCCCCTGGTGACACTTGCTTGCCATCTTTTACTACCTCAATGATTCGGCTTTCTTCATGCAAATGTAAATTTCCATCCGGACAGGTTGATGCCAGATGTCCTACTTCGCGAGTCCCATAGAAATTGACGATAGGGCAGCGATAAAAACTTGAAAGCAGATCTACATAGTGGTGAAAAACCGGGGCTCCCCAACAGATCACAAGATCCACTTTCCATGGAGCTTGCTCGATTCCTTGATCTCGCAAAAAACGCGTGAATTCATAGGACGCCGAAGAAATGCCGAAGAGTATTCGAGGCTTGAAGGCAAAGACCTTTTCCCTAGTTCGTTCGAATACCTCCTCAGAAAGGTTCATCCCGGGCAGAATTAATTGGTTGATCAGTCGTTCGCGTTTTCGAAACGTAGGTTCGAGAGATATTGTTTCTTCGGTGAGCCGGACAAATCTGGCCTCTGGTAATCCTAGCGGCAGACCGAAATTCAGTTTAATCCAGGCTTCTTCTGCCACTCCGAGACCAGCCTTTATTCCATCATCATAAAAGACGACGGGGTGGCCAGTTGATCCACTTGAAGTGTTTTTATAGAACTTCACCGGAAAGTTTGGGTTATGAAGCTCTTCAAGATGGTTATTTATAATTTCCTTATTCAGTAGTGGGATCTTCTGCAATTGCTCGATATGCTTCATGTCATCCGGCTTTATCCCATTGCGTAACATCATTTCGCTATAATAGGGGACAGTACGTGCTGCATAGCGGAGCAAAGCACGAAGTCGCTCCAGCTGAATTTGTTTTAGTTCGTCAGCCGATAGCCACTGCAACTTGCATATACTCCGAAGTTCCTGTCTCCACTGCCTACGGCCAGCATACAGCTGGGCTAACGGAAAGGTAATGTTCCTCACGACGAAGGGATTCATTGTAGCCTCCTCTTATTACCATTCGTCCCCTGCGGTCTTCTAAATTGAATTTTTGTTAAAAGAATTTAATCAAGTTCAACATGTCCTTTCCAATTTGGATGAGGTTCAAACTTAAGGTTATAGTTCCTTTTTAATTCATAAAGATTGAATATTTTTCCGCGATCGATAACTTTAATGTCTTCTTTCGTTCCTGAAAACACTGGATTGATATAGTCTTTATGTTTAAGCGCCTTTTTGATAACAGGTATTTTTTCAATTTCAAATCCCATTAAAGTCGTCGCTACGGCATCAACTGCTAGTGGATTATGGCCTGCAACAAGTATCCCTGCTCCAACTGGGTCAGGCGCCAAAGGTCCGTCCTTTTCTCCTCCTATGATACCATCAATAATGCAAAAAAAACCTCTTTTTTGCGTGTCACACATGTTGCCATCCTTGTCCGCATACAGAACAGCTTTATTTAAATCCAATATGGTGCGCCAGAGGGTGTCATTTCCATACCAGATACCCTCATAGATATGGTCTTTGAAAGGAAAAATCTTATGGGAATTCCAGACTAATTTTTTTGTAGCCGCGCATATGAATTTTAAAGT
>CAYFYW010000362.1:0-2579 GCA_964347425.1 uncultured Nitrospirales bacterium | reverse complement strand
TGCAAAAAATGAGCGACGGCACATCAGGTCTTTTTTTACGTTAACACAGAGACTTTTGCTCGCAACACTCATTCTACTGTGCACGCTCGGCCCTTTGTTCGTATATAAAACCTCATCCTATATAGTTACACCAATAAAAAGGCTTGCTGAAGTTGCAAAGAAAATTTCACAAGGAGATACAACCCTGCGAGCACCACTCAAAGAACATGATGAGACATTTTCTCTTGCCATGTCATTTAACACAATGGTAGACAATCTTCAGCAAACACAGGATTCACTGGAAAAAACAGTGGGAATTCTCAATGAGAAACAGAAGGAAATCGAGAAGCGCGCTTCCCTTGGTTTTCTCATATCAGGCGTTACGCACGAATTAAACAATCCTTTGAATAACATCTCCCTGACTGCTGAAACGATGAAGGAAGATTTAGATGTGCTTACCAGGGATGAAATTGAAGAATTTACACAGGATATACTGACTCAGAGTGAACGCGCCAAACATATTATCAACGACTTGCTTGATTTTTCGGGCGCTCGAAAAATTACTGTTATGGATAAAATAGACATCGTCAACGCCGTGGAAGAATCATTAAGTCTTGTTGCAAACGAACTCAGAATCAGCAACATCAAATTAAGCTTAGACGTCCCGGATAAGGCATATTTCATAAAAGGAAACAAGGGAAAACTGCAGGAGGTGTTTGTCAATATAATCGTTAATGCCATCCAGGCCATGAATGGTAAAGGGATGCTGTCCGTAAGCACCAAACCGGACATTGACAAAAAAAATATGATGATAAAAATAAGCGATAGCGGGCCCGGAATAACCGGAGAACATCTCAAGAACATATTTGAGCCTTTCTTCACAACCAAAGACGTTGGCGAAGGAACGGGGCTTGGGCTGTCAGTAAGTCAGGGTATTATTAATGATCACAAGGGCAACATTGCCGTTGAAAGCGAAGAAGGCAAAGGAACGTCTTTTATTATAAGGCTGCCCCTTTTTGAGGAGGAGGCTGCATAATATGAATTACAGGTTCCGTATCATGATAATCGATGACGAGCCGATTGTGGGTAAAAGACTTAAACGCCTGCTTGAGAAAGACGGTTATGATGTCGAGGTTTTTACAAGGGGCTCGATAGCTGTCGAGGAACTTGCGAAAAAAACCTTTGACATTATTATCACCGACCTCAAAATGGGAAGGGTAGACGGCATAAGGATAATGGAAACCGCAAGAGAGATAAATCCTGATACAAAGGTAATTATTATTACGGGACTGAGCAAGGTAGAAATAGCAAACGAAGCTCTCAACAAGGGGGCATTTGATTTTATCATGAAGCCATTCAAGATTGAAGAGATTAAACAGATTATCAGGAAAGCTGAAATGGAATTAATGAAAAACAAGGGTGTATGAAACCACTAAAAAGCTGTTAAACGACTTTAAAACAGGGAGACCGGTCCCTGGAAATTAGTCATTTTAGTTTTAAATATTGTAAGTACTCAGGTTCACAGTTACAGGGTTCAAGGTTCTGAGTAGTTACTAAATATTCAATATAATTTCATTGGCAATCTTGTAGCTGTTTTCTACGCAGTCATTTATACCGACCCCTCTGTATGCATTACCTGTAAGATATAATCCCGGATAGTTTTTGAGACGTCCTTCTATAAAATCTAATTTTTCACCATGCCCCATTACATACTGGGGTATTGCTTTTTCCCACCTGTAAATTTTTACCGTATCAGGTTCTGCACGTAAAGAAACTATGGATTTCAGTTCATCAAAGACAGTGCGCAGAAGCACATCATCATCCAGCATAGCCAGCTCAGGAAAACGTGCACCCCCAACCATGCTCCTTAACAGGACATATCCTTCCCGGGCCCTGTTAGGGAAAATACTCGAATCCCACAGTGTGCCGAGTATCCTTTTGCCCTCTATGTGGGGAATTAAAAAACCAAAACCCTGCAGGGAATGAGCCACCTTATCTCTCTTAAATCCGAAACAGACAACCGACACCGGTGCATATGGAATTTCAGAGAGGACTCTAGACAGCTTTAAATCAAAATCCCTTAGAATTATGGCTGAAGCATGAGCAGGCGATGCAAGAACCACAATTTCCGTATCGATTGTTCCTTCAGATGTATAGATTTTATAAACATTACTGTCTTTTTCGATCCCTTTTACGGCGATACCGGTCTTTAACCTCTCTCCCAGCTTTTCTGAAAGTGCATCTGTAATAGTCTGGGTTCCATTATAAAATGAAGTAAGATTGCCGGTTGGAGCCGGACCTACCTCACCGCCACCCTTTTTTCTGCTCTCCTTCTTCAGTTTGATTAGTGCCCTTATGAGGCTGCCGTATTCAAGTTCAAGTTCTTTTATACGAGGGAAACAATATTTTATACTCATATTATAGGGATCCCCTGCATAGATTCCTGAAGACATGGGAGATATCAATTTATCAAGGACCTCTTTTCCCAGGCGACGCACAACGAAATCAGATACACTTTCATCTTCTGGACCTTTTGGAGCAACTAATTCATATATCATTCTTAGCTTTCCGCGCCATGACAAAAGACCTGATTTTAAAAA
>CAYFYW010000361.1:0-3125 GCA_964347425.1 uncultured Nitrospirales bacterium | reverse complement strand
GGGGTTAGACCACGTCCAGGATTAGCATGTCAGAGCGTGTTTTGCCGGTACCGGTTTCGCCGAATCAAGGAATTTTCCATTAAAATGAGGATGTTGTGGGGTACGGGGGCACTTGAGATATGTCACATGTCAAGACCTGACACCTTTGTGAATGGAGCGGGCGACGGGATTCGAACCCGCGACCCCAACCTTGGCAAGGTTGTGCTCTACCAGCTGAGCTACACCCGCATACAAAAAGTTAAAAATTATAAATTAAAAGTTAAGAATTAAGAGTTAAGAGTTAAAAATTTTTAATTTTCAACTCTTAACTTAATGCTGTCAATAGTCTATAATAAACATTTATATAAAACGACTTAAATACTTGCGTTTTATTGATTACACACCTGCATGTCGCAGGCAGGGATTTTGTAAGACGATTAGACCGATTAAGGACTTGGTCTATCTGAGTAATCTTGTTTTAATCGGCGTAATCAAGTATAGAGTCTATATATATACTTTAAAATACTAATTAAATAAAGTTGGTTTTGTCAAATGCTATGCCCTGATTTCAAGGAATTTGAGAAGAAAACCAAGGAAGGCAACCTTGTGCCTGTCTACAGAGAGATTCTCGCGGATCTTGAAACCCCGCTGTCCGCATTTCTCAAGCTAAAAGCAAAAACGGGTTTTCTCCTCGAGAGCGTCGAAGGCGGGGAAAAATGGGCGCGGTACTCGTTTATCGGGTGCAACCCGTCTATAACACTTGAAAGTAAAGGAAAAAATCTGACAATTAAAAGAGGCGTCCGAACAGAAAAAACCAGATTTGACAATGCCCGTACGTCGGAATCAACCTGCCTACCGGACAGGCAGGCCTGCCTACCGGACAGGCAGGCTCACACCGGGACTCGATTCCGGGATCCCCTGGAGATCATATCAGCAGAGTTAAGAAAATATAAGCCTGTAATTATGCCGGGACTTCCAAGGTTTTTTGGAGGCTTTGTCGGTTATATCGGATATGACGTTGTGCGTCATTTTGAAAGACTCCCCGATAACCGCCACAAAGGGCTTGATCTTCCCGACATGTTTCTGATGTTTACCGATACACTGCTTGTCTTTGATAACCTGACGCAGAAGATCAAAATCATATCAAATGCCCTTATAGAGGGAGACCCAAAAAAGGCATATGAGGAGGCAAAGGAAAAAATTGAGCGTATAATCAAAAAGCTGAAATCAAAAGTTGTCCTGCCAAAGGATTCAAAACCATCAGCTGCCGCCTTTCGATCAAACATTCCAAAAGACTATTTCCTGAAGGCGGTGGAGAAAACAAAGGAATACGTAAAAGCAGGAGATATTATTCAGGCGGTTCTCTCACAAAACTTTCAAAGAGAAATCAGTATACATCCGATAAATGCCTACAGGGCCTTGAGGGTCATAAATCCTTCACCCTATATGTACTTCTTAAACACAGGAAGATGCACCCTTGTAGGTTCTTCACCGGAAATACTGGTGAGGCTCGAAGGAAACACCATCGAGCTGAGACCAATTGCAGGAACAAGAAAGAGGGGAGAGACGAAAGAAGACGATCTCAGGATGGAAAAAGAGCTTAAGGCCGATCCAAAAGAACTGGCAGAACATATTATGCTTGTTGACCTCGGCAGGAATTATTTTAATGATACGGCGACCACCGAGAGTGTTAAGGTTACTGAACTGATGACAGTCGAAAGATATTCCCACGTTATGCATCTTGTATCAAATGTCGTAGGCAAGCTTGACAGAGGCAAGGATGCATTTGATCTCCTGAGGGCGTCATTCCCGGCAGGCACTGTAACAGGCGCTCCAAAAATCAGGGCCATGGAGATTATTGAAGAGCTTGAACCTACAAAACGGGGGCCTTATGCAGGCTGTGTGGGATATTTTGATTTCTCCGGCAACATGGATATGTGCATTACCATAAGGACAATAATATTTAATAAAAAAATGGCATATATACAGGCAGGCGCAGGAATAGTTGCTGATTCCGACCCCGAGAAAGAATACCTTGAAACGGTGAACAAGGCAAAAGGGATGTTCAAGGCAATAGAAATGGCAGAGAATAACTTAGAATAAACTAAAATCCCAATAACCAAATTACAATAATCAGATAATAATCAATGTTTAAATCATCAATAATCAAACATAATTTCGACCTTGAAGAAAGAACCTTAAAATTTGCCAAAGCGGTAATAAGACTTTGTAAGCAATTCCCTTACAAAGTAATAAATAATGAGATCATTGCCCAATTAATCCGTTCAAGCGGTTCAGTTGGTGCAAACTACCGTGAAGTAAATGATGCCTTAAGCAAAAAAGATTTTAATCATCGAATCAAAATTACTCGAAAAGAAGCTAAAGAATCACATTATTGGCTTGAGCTATTACAAGAGGCAAACCCAGAACAAAAGAAAGAAATTAGTACACATCTAACAGAGGCTATTGAATTAAAGAAAATATTTTCATCGATTGTTGATAAACAATTCTAGTTCGGGTTTTGATTATTGATAATTGGAACTTATTTGATGTTTGATATTTGGTGTTTGGTTGTTTTGGATGTTTTAGATTGAATCTAAGGACTTGATGATGTCTAACATTTAACTTTGAACCTTGAACTTTGAACATTTGTCATGTTATTAATGATTGACAACTACGATTCTGTTACCTACAACCTGGTTCAGTACCTTGGCGAACTCGGTGAAGATATAAGAGTCTTTAGAAACGACAAGATCTCAATCCCTGAAATAGGTAAGCTAAACCCTGAGAGGATAGTTATCTCTCCAGGGCCCTGCACTCCGAAAGAAGCCGGTATTTCTATAAAGGTGGTAAAACATTTTGCAGGGAAAATCCCTATTCTCGGTGTTTGCCTCGGTCATCAGTCAATCGGTGCCGCTTTTGGGGGTCACATAATAAATGCACCGAGACTGATGCACGGAAAAACATCGATGATTCATCATGACGGGAAGACTATATTTAAGGACATTCAAAATCCTTTTGAGGCTACACGGTATCACTCATTAATCATTAAACGGGAAACCCTTCCGGAGTGTTTTGAGATAACAGCATGGACAGACAAGAACGAAATTATGGGGATCAGGCACAAAGAACATTTAGTTGAAGGT
>CAYFYW010000360.1:0-13282 GCA_964347425.1 uncultured Nitrospirales bacterium | reverse complement strand
CCCGACGCGTCGCCCTGTACCAAATGGTTCAGGGCTTCGGGACAATAAAGCCCACCTTGCCGTGTAGACAGGAATCTTGAAGCCCTAACACAATAGGTGGGTGCCTTGAAGGCAAGATCAGGCTCCCTCCCCCGAAGCCCTGAACCATTTGGTACAGGGCGAAGCTTCGAGGCGCTCACACTTACCTTACGCCAGCTCCCTAACTTATACAATGGACGGTTCAATTTCTCCACCTATCACGCACAAGGCAGGTAAATTTCTTTTTTTTATCATAGCACAATAATCATTAATTCTTCAAGCAAATTGTACTGAAATTTTCATGGCGTGACTATTCCGTATTATCCTAAAACTTTCTGATTAATAAGGATTTTTTTCAATTTTTCTTTATTTGGTTCACTCATAGCGCAGAGAGGTAGTCTAAACTCTTCCTGTATTTTCCCCATCATGCTAAGGGCAGTTTTTGCCGGTACGGGGTTTGTTTCTATGAACATTGCCTGGTTTAGCGGTTCGAGTTTGAAGTGCAATCTCCTTGCCTCCTCAATATTGCCTTCTTCCCATGTCCTGCACATATTAGAGACATCCCTCGGAACAACATTAGCTGAAACAGAAATTACCCCTTTCCCTCCGAGTGCGAGGAGCGTCAGCGTTGTAAAGTCATCGCCTGAGATTACGGTTATCCTGTCACCGCAAAGACGTATAACCTCGCTTACCTGTTTCATGTCGCCTGTAGCTTCTTTAATCCCTATTATGTTTTTCATCTCTGAAAGTCTTGCAACTGTTTGGGGGAGCATGTTTATCCCCGTTCGGCTTGGAACATTGTAAAGGACAATGGGGATGTCCACGGTCTCCGCAACCATCTTATAATGTCTGTAGAGGCCTTCTTGCGTGGGTTTGTTGTAATAGGGGGTGACGAGCAGAGCACCATCTGCACCCAGCTTTTTTGCCTTTTCGGTCATCATTATTGTTTCATCAGTGGAATTGGCCCCTGTACCAGCAATAACAGGAACCCTGCCGTTTGCAACGTTAATCGTTATTTCTATGACCCTGTAATGCTCATCATAGTCAAGAGTTGATGACTCCCCCGTCGTGCCGCAGGGCACTATGGCATTTGTGCCCTCAGAGATATGCCACTCGATTAAATGCCCGAGGGGTTTTTCATCGACTTTGCCATTTTTAAACGGTGTGACTATTGCAACAATTGACCCTTGAAACATGATTTCCTCCCGCCATAATTACAGATTACAAAGATGAATATAAAATTATATAATCAGTATAATGATAAATCAATCTTTAAATCTTATACGTAAAGCGGCGAGGCCGCAACGCGGCTTTACGCCACGCCCCTTTACGGTGAAAACAGAAACCTCTAAATTGACTCTTGATCGGGTATTCTGATATTTTTTTATCACGAGTCTGAAGAAAGGTTTTTTGTGAGATGTTTGATCTGGGAATGCAGGAACTTGTAGTAATTTTTATTGTAGCTCTCCTTGTTTTTGGTCCCAAGAGGCTACCGGAGCTTAGCAGGGCATTGGGTAAAGGTATCAGTGAGCTGAAAATAGCCCTGCGTGGAGTGAAAGACACTATTGAGGAAGCGGAAACTCAAATAGAAGAAAGCGCATCTGGAGAGACAAAGAAAGAGGCGGTCGACGAAGAAAAGGACGAAGAAACGCCGGAGCAGAGGACAGAGCAAAGTCAATCTCAGACCATAAAAGAACACAATAATTCAAAAGCAGATAATGGATAAATTGCCAGTTACAGAACACCTGGGCGAGCTCAGGAGAAGGATTCTTGTTTCTCTGAGTGTCGTGGCAATTAGTTTTGGTGTTTGTTTTTACTATTCCGAATATATCTTTTCTCTCTTAATCCTTCCGATGAGCAGTGCGCTTAAATTTTCTTTTTCCTACCCGTTTGTTTCCCTGGTTAAAGTTGGAAATGCCAATGCCGAACTCGTGTTTCTTGCACCGGCAGAGGCATTATGGATGCACATGAAGATATCTTTGATAACTGGAGCCGTAATCAGTTCGCCCCTTATACTCTATGAGTTCTGGAGATTTGTGGCACCCGGCCTTTTGCAAAAAGAGAGAAAATACGTTTTCCCTTTTATCGTTATAACGATGTTCCTTTTTTTGCTCGGCGCTATTTTTTGCTTTGTTATTGTGCTCCCCTTTGCGATGAAATTCCTCCTGAATTTTAAGACAGGGACTCTTAAACCAATGCTCTCCGTGGGCAGGTATATTGATTTCTGTTTGAAATTCATTGTTGCCTTCGGAGCAATCTTTGAACTGCCGGTTGTATTGGTTTTTCTCACAAGGATGGGTATTGTTACGCCAAAATCTCTTGCGAAAAACAGAAAATATGCAGTTGTTCTGGCTTTTGTAATTGCAGCTTTTCTTACCCCAACGCCGGATGCCTTTAACCAGACTCTCATGGCGCTTCCTATTGTGCTGCTCTATGAAACGGGTATATGGGCCTCAAGGATTCTGAATGAGGATCATAAAGACAGAGAGGATGAAAAAACAGACAGCCTGAAAAAGGGTGGTTGATTTCACATGTTACATTATACGGTTTACACGACGCACCTTTACGGCGCAATCGGTTATAATAAACGTTATGCAAGGAGGAGAAAGTGGCTGGTTTAAGAGGTAAAAGTCTTGTAGCCGTTGCCAGGGATGTTTCAGAAGGTTATGTGATTGTCAACCCTCTGTTTTTAAAACCACTAGATGAAGAATCCGTCAAAGGGCTTTACCACCAGATTATGAGAATTCAGGGCGAAATCAGGAGGGAGAAATTCCCCTCTAATGATATTGGCGCTATTCGAAGAAGAAATATGAGGCTTCAGCGGCTCCATACGGCTCATATGATTATCAGGAACTTTGCGAAAGCTAAGAAATTCGGAGGTTTCTTTCCGTAGAGTCCCCTGATATCGGGGAATTTGTGTCTGGCTATTTGTGTATTTTTGTTTTGAGTCTTTTGAATTTTTCTTCACCTACGCACTCTTTTGCAAAGGCACACCAGTCTATGCAGGTGGGTCCCAGGTTCCGAGTGCTCATTTTACCGCAGTGTTTGCACTTTGTCTCTGTTTCGTCACTCCATATCTCGACGTCATTACCGCAGTAACGGCATTTTATGTCTTCTGGTTTTGGCAGTTTTATTTCGCGGCTTCCGGGACAGCTTTCTTTAAACATGATTTATTATATTACGTAAGAAGTTTCAAAAGGTATGATTTCGGTCATAAGGGTAAAAAAGGAGTCCCCGAACCCTGCTTGATAGTTTGATTTCAATGTTGACCACACAGTATCCCTTGTGTTAGAAAAGGCAATGAAGACAAAGCAGAGACTGCTCTCACAAATACCGTCAGTTGACGAACTCCTCAGAAGCCCACACGGTGAAAAGTGGCTTGCATCCTGTCCGAGAAAGATTGTCCTCAGCGCTATAAGGGAAGTGCTGGATGTCGCACGAAAAGAAATACTCAAAAGTGGTTTGTCCGAAAAATTATCTTTAGACGCAATCTCTCCTGATATTGAGCGGGCAATTAAGGAAAGGTTTTCCTATAAACTGAGACCACTGATAAATGCAACCGGTATCGCGATTCATACCAACCTGGGGCGGTCTATCCTTTCTGAAAAGGCAGTTGAGAATATCAGAAATGTTGCAGGCAGTTATTCTAACCTTGAATATGAGACTTTTCAGGGCAAAAGAGGCAAGAGATACTCTCACATAAAGGACATTATCAGAGAATTAAGTGGTGCAGAAGACGCAGTAGTTGTCAATAATAATGCCGCTGCAGTGCTTCTCTGCCTCAATACATTTGCAAAGGACAGGGACGTAATTGTGTCAAGGGGAGAGCTTGTTGAGATAGGGGGCTCTTTTAGAATCCCGGAAGTTATGGAGGCCAGCGGTTCTCTCCTGAGGGAAGTTGGTACGACAAATAAAACCCATTTTTCTGATTATGAAAATGCAGTGAGCGGAAACACGGCACTTCTTCTTAAAGTTCATCAGAGCAATTATAAGATAATCGGATTTACGGAAGAGGTCTCAATAAAGGAGCTCGTTAAGCTGGGAATATCATACAATATTCCTGTTATGGCTGACCTCGGTAGCGGATGTATGATTGATTTAGAAAGATACGGGATATACGGTGAACCGACTGTTCGAAGTGTTATTAAGACAGGAGCAGATATTATTACTTTTAGCGGGGATAAGCTTCTTGGCGGGCCGCAGGCAGGAATAATACTCGGGAAAGGTAAACTGATACGAAAAATCCAGAAAAACCCTCTTCTCAGGGCAGTGAGAATAGATAAACTGACCCTTGCGTCTCTTGAATCAACCTTTATGCAGTATCTTGACGAAGAAAAGGCTGTTGAGGAAATCCCGACGCTCAGAATGTTGACTCAACCCGTGGTTGGCATTAAGCGAAAGGCCAAGAGGATTTTTCTCTCTTTAAAGAAAGGTATTACCAATCAGGCATCAATAGAAGTCAGGGCAGACAAGTCACGCGCCGGTGGAGGTTCTCTGCCTGAAACGGACTTTCCGACTTTTGTCGTTTCAATTAAGCCTTCTCAGGTATCAGTAAATGAACTCGAAAAAAGATTGAGACGGGGCGATCCACCTGTAATTGCCAGGATTAAAGAGGATGCCTTGCTTATTGATGCAAGGACCATACTGGATAAGGAAATTCGTACCCTCGTGGGTTGTATAATCTCGGCTCTATTATAGAAATGTTTAAATTCCAAATCACAAGTGCCAATAATCAAATAAATTCCAAGCACCAATTCTGAAATTGTTTCAGGACAAACTGTTTGGAATTTGTAATTTGAGTTTTGGTTATTGGAATTTCAAACATTTTGGATTTGGTTTGACATTTGAATCCCGAAATGAGAAATTTTTCGGAGTGATAGTTATGCGTTTCGTAATTCTCGGTACGGCCGGACATATTGACCACGGCAAAAGCGCCCTTGTAAAAGCCCTTTCCGGTATTGACCCCGACAGACTCAAGGAAGAAAAAGAACGTGGTATTACCATTGATCTGGGGTTTGCGCATCTGACATTTGCCAGCGGGCTGAATGTCGGTATAGTCGATGTCCCGGGACATGAGAGACTGATAAAGAATATGCTGGCAGGTGCAGGGGGTATAGACCTTGTACTTCTGGTTGTAGCTGCAGATGAGGGGGTTATGCCCCAGAGCAGGGAGCATCTGGCCATATGCAATCTCCTTAACATAAAAAAAGGGCTGATTGCGGTAACGAAATCTGACCTTGTTGAAAAAGACTGGCTTTCTCTTGTTACGGATGACGTGAGAAATCTTGTGAGGGGAACTTTTCTTGAAAGAGCTGAAATCATTACGGTGTCGTCAAAAACGGGATCAAATATTGAACTGCTGAAAGAAAAAATAAGGGAAATTGCCTCTGGCATTGAGCCAAAGCCCGTGAAGGGCATATTCCGGCTCCCTGTGGACAGGGTTTTTACCCTGAAAGGTTTTGGTACGGTTGTTACCGGCACTGCTGTTTCAGGGACTATATCTGTGGATGAAACACTCGAGATTCTCCCAAAGAGAATAAAGACAAAAATCAGAGGACTTCAGAGTCACGGCGAGTCACTGAAAACAGCGTATGCAGGGCAGAGGGTTGCAATAAATCTCCAGGGGATTGAAAAGGAAGAAGTCCGAAGGGGAGACGTTTTAACAATACCTCACAGGATAGAGCCGACTTCTGCACTTGATGCCAAGATTGAACTTTTAAAGGATGTCCCGCTTCCAAAACTCCGCAACAGGAGTCTTGTGCATTTTTATGTCGGTACTTCGGAATTGACAGCAAGAATTATTATCTACAATAAAACTGAACTCAGGCCCGGAGAGAGTGCATACTGTCAATTCAGGTTTAAAGATTTAGTAGCTGTAACCTCAGGAGACAGATTTATTATAAGGAGATTTTCTCCCCTCTTGACAGTCGGAGGGGGGGTGGTGCTTGACCCGTCACCACGACGCAGAAAAAGAAAAGCGGGTCATGTCGTCCCGACGCTCCGGGATCGATCCATAGAGGACTTAGAGGTTTTTGAGCATGGCAGTCTGGAAAGCAAAATATCAATGAAAATTTTTCATTCGTGGATCAGTGGGGTGCCTTTACAGGGTCTTGAAGGATGGGTTAATGCAGAACTGCCTGACATCACTAGTGCGATAAAATTGCTTATGAGAGAAGGTGAAGTGATTCAGGTTGAAAACAGGCTTTTGCATAAAAAGGCTTTTGAAGATTTTTCCGTAAAAGTATTGTTCTGTATTCGAGGATTCTACGAGAAGAATCCCTTAAAGCCCGGGATACCAAAGGAAGACCTCAGGGCTTTTTTTAAATGGCTCGACCAGAGGCTTTTTGAGGGTCTTCTTTGTGCTGTTAAAGAAATTGCGGCTGAAAAAGAAATTGTCAGGTTAAAAACCTTCAAAATATCTCTGAGTGAGGACAAGAAACTTCTTAAAGAAAAGATATCCAGGGCACTTGACAGTCACGCCTTCCAGCCCCCGATGAAAGAGGAACTCGCAGAAGAAATGTCGGTCAGCAGTAAAGAGATTGGAGAGCTGATCAAGATTATGGTTTCAGAGGGGAGTCTTGTGAGAATAAATGACAGCATTTATCTGACGGCAAATGGATACAATAAGATGATAGAGGGCCTGAAGAATTTCTTCAGAAAAAAACCGGATATGACCGTAGGAGAATTTCGGGATATTTTAGATACCTCAAGAAAATATGCCCTTCCTTTTCTTGAATATCTTGATAGCAACAAGATTACCCTGCGCGTCGGGGATGTGAGGAAATTGCTTGTTAAATAGTGATACACGATACAAGATGCATGATACAGGATTAGAATCCCGGTTACGGTTAAGATGCCAGTTTAGTTAATAAGTTAAGTAGTTGGTCTATCGCCTTTACCCAACTACCATACCGGCTTCTTTACCCTTACCTTTACCATCTTTTTGCCTGTATTTTTTATCGTGCTGTCTTACGCTCGAACAGTCGAATCGTTGGATCCCTAAATCCAATTTGACAACAAGTAATTTAGGGAAGAACTTAAGGAGATAGTGGTGATGGACATTAATTCCCTTGCTTCTCAGGTCAAGCACAACTGCAATATTTCTGACGCTCAATACTGGGGCCTCTATTCACCGTGCGGACTTCTTCTCAGATTGCGGGACCTGTACAGAATTGAAAAAGGGTTAAGGCCATGGGAAAAGGCAGGGCATGATGAAATAAAAGTCTGGATAGGGGAGAGAGAAAGACTGTGGAGGGAACTCGAAAGTCTTGATTTTCAGAGGATTGAAATGAACGGAAGGAAATACCAACCCTTTTATGTTGGGGGTATTAATGCTGTTCTTCTGGATAAAGGTTTTATCTATGGGGCAGGCTATGGAAATCTTTTGAAACCAACTTTTTTTCTTGCAGGGCTTTCAAAAAAGATGAACAGAGGCAGGTATAACATTTATATTTCAGGCAGGGAATTTGCTCGTGACCTTTCAGCTTCTCCTGCTATGCTTCAGGGAAACAGAATTGTTGCAAGGCAGGAAACAATGGAATGTTTCTTGTGGGCGAAATTTGAGGAAATGAGATCAAAAAAGTATGGTGGAGCCCTGGTACATGCTTTTTCAGAATACGGTATTTCAAAAGATAGAGAACTTGCTCCTGACAGGCTTGAAAACCACGTGACCGGGATCGCGAGGGAAGAACTTTCCACCTGTATCTATCACGAGCTTGGGGAAGCGTCCCAGAGAACATTGCTGGGAAGGTGGTGGAAAGAGTTGGTTGTTAAACTTTCGTACTGCAGGGCAGAATTATTTATAAGGGCGCTTAAGGACATTCTTTCAGATACATGCGCCGCCGGGATGCTGGCACATATCATAAAAGAGAGAAAAACGGGCTCTCTTGCGTTTTATGTTGCCCTGCTGGGAGGCTTCAGAAAAATTATTTTCCCGGAGATAGTAGAGGCATACGATGAATTCGTAACAGAACGCAGATGGCCCCTTATTGAGAAGGCGAGGAAAGAGGGATACAGAAATGCAAAAGGATATGTAAGGGAACTGAAGGGGATTGTGGATAAAGGTAGAATTTCCCGGGAAGAAATTGAACGTCAATTAGTCCGGAAGGTTGTTTAATAATCAGGTTTTTTTGTATACTCACTGTTTATAAGGAGTAAGTCTCAATTTAAACTTCGTACGCATAAATTCAAGTCCTTCTGAATCTTGTGTGAGATTTGGGAAATAAAAAGAATATTCCACAGAAAAATCTGTAAAACCTAAATTTATAAAGTTATCTGTATTGTTCCTGTAGTTGAGCCATTGAAGCATTTCTTGTCGGTTAGGAAGGCATGAGAAAGAAGCAGTTAGAAACGGTTCTCCTGTTTTTAATAGATTTTATATCACTGTTTATCACCCTGCAATGTGCAATATTTCTGAGGAAAAGTATATTGCCATATTTCCTGCAATTTCCTGAGTTTCCTGAAAAATACTTCACGGTTTTTGGGTGGGTCTTTCCTGTCTGGCTCCTGTTTTATGCCTATGAAGGGCTCTATACAAAAAGATTTTCCTTCTGGGACGAGGTAAAGATATTGTGGAAGGTTATTTTCTTTTCTACATTGGCGGTCTTCAGTATCCTCTACCTTGGTAAGATTGGCGAGCAGGTATCGAGAACCGTTATAGTCCTGATGGGTATTGTCTCTTTTCCTCTTTTGCCTGTTATCAGGATTTATGCGAAGAAACTGTTAGTGCTCGCGGGATTGCTCAAAAGCAAGGTGCTCATCCTGGGTGCCGGGAAGACAGGAGAACTTATTTTCAGAGCGCTGAAGAGAGATACAAACCTCGGCTTTGATGTCGTTGGATTCCTTGATGATGACCCGGAAAAGAGAGGGAAGAAGTTGGAAGGGGTCAAGATACACGGTGGGGTGGATAAGGCACAGAAATATATAGACAGGTGCGGAATCCATGATATTATCATCGCAATGCCCGGCTGCGAAAAGGAAAAACTTGTTTCGATTATCAACAGGCTTCAACATAAGGCCCGGAACATCCTTTTTATCCCTGACCTGTTTGGAATAGCGGTCCTCGGGACTAACCTTCAGCACTTTTTTCAGGAGCAGGCCATAGGCCTTGAGGTCAAAAACAATCTCGCAAGACCGATTAATATCCTTATAAAAAGACTCTTTGACCTTGTTGTGAGCGTTGCCCTGCTCTTTATTCTCTGGATTCCCATTCTCCTGATTTCTGTCCTTATAAGGACTAACTCAAAGGGGCGGGCTCTATTTTCGCAGGAACGAATAGGGAGAAATGGCAGGTCCTTCCGGTGCTATAAGTTCAGGACCATGTACGAGGAGGCTGACAAAAGGCTTCATAAAGTTCTGGATGGCAACCCTGAAGTTAAGAGTGAGTGGCAGCAACACTGGAAACTCAGGGATGATCCGAGGACTACAAAAGTTGGGGATTTTTTAAGAAAAACGTCTCTTGATGAGTTGCCCCAGATAATGAATGTCCTTAAGGGTGAGATGAGTCTTGTGGGTCCCAGACCTGTCACAAAAAAAGAGATTGATGACTATTATAAAGATCAGGCGAGGCTTTGTTTCGGCGTGCCCCCGGGTATTACCGGCTTATGGCAGGTAAGCGGCAGAAGTAATACGGGTTATGATTATAGAATTACCCTTGACTCATGGTATGTGAGAAACTGGAATCTCTGGCTGGATATAGTTATTCTCTTTAAGACTGTAAGAATAGTCCTGAAAAGAGAAGGTGCGTATTGATTTGTGGTTGAACCTTCTCTGGCTTCATTCAATGGAGTCCATCATATTTGCAAGAGAAAAATGTAAATCTATTCAAAATCTTCCATAATTTGTTTATGAATTGCTTTTTTTGTGATTGCAATTGACCGCCATAGAAATTTTAGGTGCATATCAAATATAATAGACAAATTTTTCATTGAAATACCCGGAAATAGTTTTGTGAAATTAAAAAAAACATGGAAAAATCTTAAAATTATAACCGTAGACTAACCTTGTTATAGTCTTTTATTGTCGGTTCCTACTGAAAGATAAAAAATGAAAGGATTATGCCGTAAATGGAAGAAAAAAAACCATTAGTTTCCATAATTGTCAGGACAAAGGACAGACCCAAAATGTTAAGGAGTGCGTTGCATAGTATTTCTGCCCAGACCTACAGGTCTATAGAAGTCGTCCTTGTAAATGATGGTGGCTGTGACCTTAATAGTAAGGAACTCAAGGAAATACTGGGGGATATATCACTGAACTATATCAGACTTAAAGAAAACGTAGGTAGAGCTGATGCAGGGAATGCAGGAATTGAGAATGCTCAAGGTGAATATATAGGGTTTCTGGATGATGACGATGAACTTTATCCGGAACATTTATCAATCCTTGTCAGCTTTTTGGAACAGACTGATTATAAGGTTGCATATACAGATGCTGAGATAAGATGCAGAGATTTTGAACCAGAAGAGAGAAAAATGGTTGATGTAAACAAGACTGTATTATTTTCAAAGGATTTTTCTTATGAAGAACTCTTTGTCCGAAATTACATACCCTTTATGTGTTTGTTGTTTGAAAAGAAGGTTCTAACGAGCTCGGGTGGCTTCGACCGCACATTTGACCTCTATGAAGACTGGGAACTATTAATAAGAATTGCTGAAATATTTCCTTTCTATCACATAAAAAAGGTAAACGCTATATATAATCAATGGAGCAGAGAATTGCAGATTAATCAGGCAAACCTGATGCACATGCGTCTTGTGCATTCGAAGATTATTAATAAACACCGCGAAAAAATTACCCCTGAAATTGTTTTGAATATGAAAGATGAACAGGAGAGGGTCGAGCTGGAGTTGAAGAATCTTTCAGATGCATACAGGACTTTGGAGGTGGCGTTATCAGATACGGTTAAAGAAAAGGATAGGCATATCTCGCACCTGGATGAGATAATAAGAGCAAAGGACAGACATATCTCGAATTTGGATGAAATAGTCAGAGAAAAGGAAAACCATATATCACAACTGGAACTTTCTCTTTATCAGATGAAAGATACCATTGGATGGAGGTTCATTGAAAAATTGAGAAGAGCTAGAGACAAGGTTCTTCCTCATGGCAGTAGGCGAAGGAAGATTTTCGATGTAGTAATAAAATCCATCAAATATCTTCAAATAGAGGGAGGGAAAAGACTCTTAAATAAGATTTTGGAAAGGAGCGGTCTGTCTTTTTTCTTACTAAGTCACAAAGATCCATATAAACTCTGGATTCTGAAAAATGAGCCGCCAGAGAATAAACTCAAAGACATGGGTAAAGATAGTCATAACTTCAAATACAGACCTAAAATTAGTATCATTACTCCCGTCTATAACGTTGATAAGAGATGGTTAAAGCTTGCCATAGAATCTGTGATTAATCAAGTCTATGACAATTGGGAGTTATGTATTGCTGACGGTGGTTCCACATTTCCTCATGTTAGAGATATTATTGAAGAGTATGTAAAAAAGGATGAGCGGATAAAGGTAACATTTTTACCAGAGAATCGGGGGATAGCAGGCAATTCAAACGAGGCATTGTCGCTTGCAACAGGCGAGCTTATTGGATTTCTTGACCATGACGATGAACTAACTCCTTCTGCCCTTTATGAGGTCGTAAAGTTACTGAATGCAAACAGGGATATAGATTTTATATATTCTGATGAAGACAAGATATCTACGAGGGGCGCGAGATTTGAGCCCCACTTTAAGCCTGATTGGTCGCCTGATTATTTTTTGTCAAACAATTATATCTGTCATTTTACAGTCATAAAAAAAAGCATCATAGATAAAATTAAAGGATTTAGAGAGGGATACGATGGTTCTCAGGACTATGATCTGTTTTTACGAGCCACAGAGATTGCTCATAACATTGCACATATCCCAAAGATTTTGTATAACTGGCGGATCATACAGGGGTCTGCTGCTGGTCTAGCAGATGCCAAGCCGTATGCTTTCGAATCTGCAAAAAAGGCTTTAAAAAGTGCTGTGAAGAGGCGTGGTTATGATTGTTATGTTGTTGACGGAGCAGCGAATGGATTTTATAGAATTCGTTATAAAATATTAGGCAATCCGGAAGTTTCAATAATAATTCCCACTCGAGATAAATCTGAAATTTTAAGAAACTGTATAGACTCTATTTTTTATCGGAGTTCTTATAGAAATTATAAGATTGTCATAGTTGATAATCAGAGCAGGGAAGAAGATACGTTTAAATATTATCAAGGGATTGGAAGTAATCCAAAAATAAGTATTATAAATTATGACAGGGCTTTTAATTATGCTGATATTAATAACCATGCTGTTACTCAGGTCGATTCAGAATACATAGTATTTTTGAACAATGATGTCGAAGTAATCTCTCCGGGCTGGATTGAGGCGATGCTTGAATTTGTCCAGCGGAAGGATGTCGGGGCAGTTGGTGCAAGGTTATATTATCCAAATGAAAAAATCCAGCATGCTGGAGTGATAATTAGCATGGGAGGCGTTGCCGGTCATCCGCACTGCAATTTTCCAAAGGATTCCCATGGATATTTTGGCAGGATAACAGCGATACAAAACTTCAGTGCAGTTACAGCAGCCTGTCTGATGATACGAAAAGAAGTTTTTGATGAAGTTGGTGGTTTTGATGGGGAGTATTCACACGCTTTTAATGATGTTGACTTTTGTCTAAAAATTCGGCAAAAGGGATATCTGATAGTTTATACTCCTTATGCAGAACTTTATCACCATGAATCCTTAAGTAGGGGCTATGAGGATACGGTAGAAAAAAAGATGAGGTTCAAAAAGGAAATAGACTGCTTCCAGACAAAGTGGAAGGATGTGTTAGCTAATGGAGACCCTTATTATAATCCAAACCTGACCCTTAAAAAAGAGGATTTCTCTCTTAGAATATGATCAAGTGTATGAAAAAAGTATGAACTCCATTCAATTTTATGCATGTACAGTTACTCATTGATCGAGACATAAAATATTTATAGCTTATTCGGAACGCTGTGTCGTTAATTCGACTTGAGAATGTTAATGAGGTCCTGGCTGAATTAAAATAAATGGTTTATATAAGCAACATATAGAATTCACTAACTAACTCGCCTCAATGTAAATGAAGTCGTTATAACAAATTTATAATTAAAGATATGCTATGTTGAATAAGTTAAGATTGAATCCTTTTAGCAAAGCAAAGCAAAAAAATGAAAAAAATCAACACTTCTGGGATAATTCTATTCAACGGTATATGAGGGACA
>CAYFYW010000359.1:0-3523 GCA_964347425.1 uncultured Nitrospirales bacterium | reverse complement strand
GCTTTCCCTGTACATCTTGTCCCTCTTGGTACAGCCAGAAAAAGACAGAACACAGATTACAGGCAGCACAATACAGACAACAAACAGTTTGGAATTTGAAATTTGAAACCTTGCCTGCTCGCCTCGATTCAGCGAAGCGGGCAGGCAGGCAGGTTTGAAATTCTTCATGCTACTGCCTCGGCACGAATCGACCTTGATCCTTTTCCAGAGAGCTTTTTCTTTAAAAATATGCCTGTATATGAAGCCGGATTCAAAGCAACCTCTTCTGGCGTTCCTCTGGCAACAACCATTCCCCCCTCTTCTCCACCTCCCGGGCCAAGGTCTATAATGTAGTCAGCGACTTTTATTACCTCAAGGTTATGCTCAATTACAACAACGGTATTACCTGCCTCAACAAGGCCCTTTAGGACATCAAGGAGCTTCTGGATATCTACAACGTGAAGTCCTGTTGTCGGCTCATCTAATATATAAAGCGTTCTGCCTGTTGCTTTTTTACTCAGCTCACGGGATAATTTTACCCTTTGTGCCTCTCCGCCGGATAACATGGTTGCCGCCTGCCCGAGCTGTATATAACCAAGCCCAACCCTGTCAAGGGCATTCAGTCTGTGTTTTAAATGGGGAATGGACCCAAAGAATTCAAGAGCCTGCGCAACAGTCATATCAAGGACATCAGAAATATTTTTACCCTTATAGCTTATATTAAGAGTCTCCCTGTTGTACCTTTTCCCTTTACATACCTCACAGGGCACATATATATCCGGAAGAAAGTGCATTGCTACTTTAATGAGTCCATCACCTTTGCAGGTTTCGCACCTCCCCCCCGGCACATTAAAACTGAATCTCCCGGGCCTGTAACCCCTCACCCTTGAATCAGGAATTTGAGAATAGAGACTTCTTATAAAGGTAAAGATACCGGTGTATGTTGCCGGATTTGAACGCGGTGTTTTACCAAGGGGAGATTGGTCTATATCAATCACTTTATCGATGTCTTCAATTCCGCGTATATCCGTGTACCTGCCTACCCTCTGGTTGAATGAGTGCACCCCGCAAGAAAATACCGGGCAAGACTTCTTTTTACTTGAATACAGCTTTTGTGAAAGAGCCTTGTAGAGGATTTCAAAAATCAATGTACTTTTACCTGAGCCTGAGACACCTGTAACACAGGTTAAGACACCGAGCGGTACTTCAACGTTTATGTTTTTCAGGTTAAATTCCCGTGCTCCCGTTACTGTAATGTAACCTTTAGGTTTCAGCCTCTTTTGAGGAAGAGATATCATCAGTTCGCCGCGGAGATACGAGCCTGTCGGAGAATTTTTATTGTCGGCTATACCCTGCAGGTCACCCTCTGCAACAACGTCCCCGCCGTTCATACCCGCTCCCGGCCCCATATCTATTATGTGGTCCGCCCTCCTTATCGTGTCTTCATCATGCTCAACTACTATCACGGTATTCCCCATATCCCTGAGTGTACACAGGCTGTCCAGGAGTTTCCCACAATCCTGCGGATGAAGTCCAATACTCGGCTCATCAAGGATATAAAGGGTTCCGGTAAGAGAAGAGCCAATTTGTGTTGCGAGTCTTATCCTCTGACCTTCCCCGCCCGAGAGGGTAAATGCAGGTCTGCTCAGGGCAAGATATCCCACCCCTACTTTATCCAGGAAACTTAATCTTTCGTTAATCTCCTTTAAAATCTTTGAAGCAATCATCTGTTTTCTTTGATCAAGTTTAAGATGCTTAAAGAAATGAATGGCCTCTTTAATAGACATATCCGATAACGTGCTTATATTCAGACCATTAATCGTAATCCCGAGGGCCTCTTTTCTCAGTCTTGAACCATTGCAAAGCGGGCAACGTTTAAGCTCTCCTATCTTGTACTCTTCCTCCTCATTTTCGAACCCTATGCCTTTACATTCAGGACAGGCACCGTAAGGACTGTTAAAGGAAAAAAACCTGGGACTTATTTCAGGATAACTTATTCCGCATCTTGGACAGGCAAAACTCTTGCTGAAAAATATATCCCTCTGTTCTTCAATAATGTTGATAACCACCGCATCAGTAAACCCCATCGCAAGTTCAATTGCCTCTCTTATGCGCCTTCCAATCCCTGCCTTGATAATCAATCTGTCAATGACGACATCTATATGATGCCTCCTCCGCTTGTTCAGTTTTATCTCTCTGGTGAGGTCAACGATCTCCCCGTCTATCCTTGCCCTGATAAAACCCTTTCTTCTTATCTCATGGAGCTCCTTCTTGTATTCGCCTTTTCTGCCCATGACAACAGGAGAAAGCACCTGCACGCGCGTTCCCGAAGGCAGGCCGATTACCGAGTCAACAATCTGCTGTGTGCTCTGTGCAGTTACAGGACCTCCACACTCATAACATTTCCTTTCCCCTATCCTTGAATACATGACCCTGAGATAATCATAGATTTCTGTAATTGTGCCAAGAGTTGACCGTGGATTCTTTGTAGTAGTTTTTTGCTCTATGGCAATAGAAGGCGAAAGTCCTTCAATAAAATCCACATCAGGTTTTTGCATCTGTTTGATAAACTGGCTGGCGTATGCAGAAAGGCTTTCCACATAGCGCCTCTGACCCTCTGCATAGATCGTATCAAAAGCTAAAGAGGACTTCCCTGAACCGGAGGGACCGGTGATAA
The DNA here is from genome assembly GCA_964347425.1 of uncultured Nitrospirales bacterium. Taxonomy (GTDB): domain Bacteria; phylum Nitrospirota; class Thermodesulfovibrionia; order UBA6902; family BMS3Bbin08; genus CAYFYW01. Next base: position 867 of record CAYFYW010000359.1, on the reverse strand, counting down.
CCACAAACCTGTCCCTGGGTATTGTGACATCTATATTTTTGAGGTTATGTACCCGTGCTCCCTTTACTATTATTGAATTTACCATCAGGTCAGCCCTGTATAGAGAAAATATCCTTTACTATAACTGAAATTTATAATAGGTTGTCAATTTTTCGGAAGGTTTGTAAAAGATATACATGTATCCTATTTTTACACAGCCAAGCATTCTGCTTGACAATTAACTTCAGAAAATAGTTAAATATTAGTCACTTTATTTACTGGAGGGAGATTTTTTTATGAGAAAAAGAGATTACCTGTTTACCTCAGAGTCAGTTACTGAAGGGCATCCCGATAAAATCGCAGACCAGATCTCCGACGCAATCCTTGACACTATTATTTCCGAGGATAAGGCATCAAGGGTTGCATGTGAAACACTGCTTACGACAGGACTTGCCTTTGTTGCAGGTGAGATAACAACTACCTGTTACGCTGATATCCCGACAATCATAAGGGAGACCATTAGAGATATTGGATACACAAGGGCAAAATACGGATTTGATTATGAAACATGCGCCGTCATCACGTCTATCCATGAACAGTCGTCTGATATTGCACTGGGAGTTGATGTCGGGGGTGCTGGAGACCAGGGTCTGATGTTCGGGTATGCATGTAACGAGACCCCTGAACTTATGCCTATGCCTATCATGCTTGCGCACAAACTTGCCATGAGGCTAACCGAGGTGAGGAAGAAGGATATCCTGGGATATCTCAGACCCGATGGAAAAACACAGGTGACCATTGAATATAAAAATGGTCGTCCTCACAGGATTGATACAATAGTTATCTCTTCACAGCACAGCCCTGATATAACTCTGAGGGAGATGAAAG
>CAYFYW010000358.1:0-5844 GCA_964347425.1 uncultured Nitrospirales bacterium | reverse complement strand
GTATCTTTTTTGATAACGTTTTTTTCAGGCATCCTGCTGTATTTTTTTACCAAGAGCCAGAAAAAAATAGAGCTGAAGCACAGGGATGGTTTTGCGGTGGTAACTTTGAGCTGGCTTGCCATGTCTCTTTTTGGCTCTGCGCCATATCTCTTATCAGGCACATTTTCATCTTTTACCAATGCCTGTTTCGAATCCATGGCGGGCTTTACAACCACAGGAGCTTCTGTTCTCGATAATCTTGAAAATGTGCCAAAAGGTATTCTGATGTGGAGAAGCCTGACACAGTGGATGGGAGGGATGGGAATAATCGTTTTTTCAATTGCAATTCTTCCCATGCTGGGAGTTGGCGGGATGCAGTTATTTAAGGCGGAGGTGCCTGGTATAGGAGTTGAAAAACTAAGACCGAGGATTATAGATACGGCAAAGTCTCTCTGGTATATCTATGCAGGTCTTACGGCGGTTTTGGCTCTGCTTCTGTCGATTTGTGGGATGAGTTTTTTTGATGCCATCTGTCACGCTTTTACAACCATGGCGACGGGTGGTTTTTCAACAAAGAGCGCAAGTATAGCACACTTCAAGAATACATATGTCGATATTATTATTACGCTCTTTATGTTTTTAGCAGCTATAAATTTTCTGCTGCATTTTCATGCATTACGGGGAAAATTTTCACGGTTTACCAGAAGTAGCGAATTTAGATTCTACTGTTCAGTTATCGCTATATCAATCATTATCATTACTTTGAATATAATGGCTTCCGGCTATCCTTCAATTTTAGAGGCTTTGAGGTATGCTTCTTTTCAGGTTGTTTCAATAATGACTACAACTGGATATGCAACAGCGGATTTTGAGTTATGGCCTGTATTATCCCAGATGCTTCTGCTCTGCCTTATGTTTTTTGGTGGTATGATAGGCTCAACAGGTGGAGGCATGAAACAGGTAAGGGTTCTTCTCATGTTTAAGCAGTCGTACAGGGAGCTCTATCAGTTAATCCACCCGCATGCACTTACAGCAGTAAAACTTGATGGTAAGAATCTTCATAAAGAAACACTCGGCGGGATATGGGGGTTTTTATTTCTGTTTGCCTTAATTTCAGTTGTTGCAACGTTATTTATGACGGAGTTGGGATTAGATATACTAACCTCTGCCAGTACTGTCATTTCTGCGATGTCGAACGTTGGTCCTGCACTCGGAGAGGCTGGGCCTACGGATAATTATTCGATTATTCCCGCGGCAGGGAAATGGGTGCTCATGTTATGTATGTTAATGGGCAGGCTTGAAATATATACTGTTATCATTCTCCTAGTACCGCACTTCTGGAAAAAATAGACTATTCCTCTGATCAATATCACACTTTCTTTCGCTAATCATCAAATTTTCAATAGGTTAATATTAAAGATTGGTGGTATCAATATTTTTAGGCACATTATAATTGCTACAATTTTGCTACAGTAGACCCTGAAGTCATTTGCGATAACTCCAAAAAATCGTTTAAAATCAAGCATGGGAGTGCATAGGGTTCTGGTGCCTGCCCCGTAGCGCAGTCATACGGGGTCCCTCCTGGACTTCCCCGTCTCTAACTCTCAGCTTCCGGCGGGTCCGCTCGAAGCGAGTCTCGCGAAGAGTCGCATCGACCTGTGGCGGAAAATCCACCAGAAAACCTTTTTTAAGCAAATTGGCTTATGGCCTGAGTTTTTAGCTAACTTATTAATTTTAAATATTTTTTAGCCTTCTGCCTGTTCCCGCTATTTCCTGTAAATTCTGCCTTTTCTGCTACATTCTGTTACAATTCTGTTACAGTTGCACTTCTGCTTTTAAAAAATAATTTTATGTTGTTAAATGTGAAAAGAAGGGTAAAAAAGGCTGTCCCCGAAAGAGAAGAAACCATGGCAGTCAAGCAAGAGTGAAGAGGGTAGAGTCTTTTAAAAAAAAGAAGTGAGCATTGCTGCACAAATGGAAAGGATTTATGGAAAAAAAAGGCAGACACTTCTCTCAAGTTTTTAAAGGAGTATTTTTGCCTTGGATTAAAACGTTAATTCTACTCTGGCTCATTGTTTCCGTAGTCATGTACATTCTTTCTGGCAATCTATCAGTGTTTTATGCTTTCGGTATCGCAACGATTGCGAGCGGAATTCCTTGTATTATTCTTTTCTACCTTCACAGTTTTTCATGGTCACTAACATTATCAATACTGTTCCACTCTTCCTTGGAGATGTTCCTGTTATCATCGTCATCCAGCTGATCGAATGCGTACTGCTTCATGTCTTCTGCAAATTCCTCAAATTCAATCTTGCTATCTCTGTTCTTATCCATGCTGTCAAACAGGGGATTCCCTGTAGTTGCACATCCCGCTGATATCATAAAAATACAAACAGGTTTCAAAAAATGTTTTGCAAACTTCATTGTAATATCCTCCTTTGAATAGAAATACATTGCCAAAATGACCGAAATAAAGCACCATTGATATTCTCTGCGGCAAGACCGCTGGAATATGCCTGCTATCCGTTTAATTGATTTATATCAGGGCTTATTTTTCATCATAACATACGCTTGACTTGACAAGTAAACAATTTATATGCTTATTAATTAATGCCTTATTAATCTTCTCTTACAGCAAGTCGATGCGACTCTTCGCGAGACTCGCTTCGAGACCTCAGGGAACGTGCCTGCCGGTTTACCCGCCTTGTCGTGTGGTGGGCAGGCAGGTATGCTCGCTATCTATTTTAAGGAGGATGTGTTATGGATAAATTACTTTCTAAAGAAGATGTGGAGAAAATTGACGCTTACTGGCGTGCTGCGAATTACCTTTCAGTCGGGCAGATTTATTTATATGCAAATCCTTTACTGAAAGAGCCTCTCAAGCTTGAGCATGTCAAGCCGAGACTGCTCGGTCACTGGGGTACTACGCCGGGACTTAATTTTATTTATGTCCATCTTAACAGGGTTATCAAAAAATATGACCTAAATATGATATATGTTTGCGGCCCGGGACACGGCGGGCCCGGTATAGTTGCTAATACATATCTCGAAGGCACATACAGCGAAATTTATCCGAACATTTCACAGGACGAAGACGGAATGAGAAGACTGTTTAAACAGTTTTCCTTTCCGGACGGAATTCCAAGTCATGCAGCTCCTGAAACCCCTGGCTCCATTCATGAAGGAGGAGAACTTGGATACGCTGTGTCTCATGCATTCGGCGCGGCTTTTGACAACCCTGATCTTATTATTGCGTGCGTTGTCGGTGACGGTGAGGCAGAGACCGGCCCTCTTGCTACATCCTGGCATTCAAATAAATTTCTGAACCCTGTCCATGATGGAGCGGTATTGCCTATTCTTCACCTGAACGGATACAAAATCGCCAACCCAACAATGCTGGCAAGGATCAGCAAAAAAGAACTTGAAAGTCTTTTTATTGGATATGGCTATAAACCTTATTTTGTTGAGGGTTCAGAGCCGGCAGCCTTGCACCAGTTAATGGCAAAAACACTAGATAAACTAGTCAGCGAGGTCAGGTCGATACAGAAAAAGGCCCGCAAAAATGGAACTGCAAAACGTCCTCAATGGCCCATGATAATTCTGCGTACGCCAAAAGGCTGGACAGGCCCGAAAGAAGTTGACGGCAAAAAAACAGAGGACTGCTGGCGTTCCCACCAGGTTCCTTTTGCCGAGATGGCGGAGAAACCGGACCATGTAAAGCTTCTTGAAAAATGGATGAAGAGCTATAAACCGGAAAAACTCTTTGACGAAAACGGTATATTTAAACCTGAACTGGCAGAGCTTGCCCCGAAGGGAGAACTCCGTATGGGAGCGAATCCACATGCAAACGGCGGGGTACTCATGAAGAACCTCAAAATGCCGGATTTCAGGGACTATGCGGTGGAAGTAAAAAAACCGGGACAAGTTACTGGTGAGGCAACCCGTGAGCTCGGCAAGTTTTTGCGTGATATTATGAGACTCAATATGAAGAACAGAAATTTCCGGGGTTTCGGTCCGGACGAAACTGCCTCAAACCGCCTCGGCGCATTGTTCGAGGTAACCGGAAAAACCTGGTTGGACGAAACCATCCCTGAGGATGACAACCTTTCTCCTGACGGACGTGTCATGGAAATCCTCAGCGAACACACCTGTCAGGGCTGGCTCGAAGGTTATCTCCTGACCGGACGTCATGGTTTTTTTTCTTGTTATGAGGCATTTATTCATATTATTGATTCAATGTTCAACCAGCACGCAAAGTGGCTCAAGGTCACAAGCAGTGAGATTCCATGGCGGCGGCCGATTGCATCTCTGAATTATTTACTGACATCCCATGTATGGCGGCAAGACCACAACGGCTTCAGCCACCAGGACCCCGGTTTTATCGATCATGTAGTTAATAAAAAAGCCGAGGTTATCCGCGTATACCTTCCACCAGACGCCAATACACTTTTATGTGTAGCTGACCATTGTCTTAGAGGCAGAGATTACGTAAATGTTATTGTGGCAGGCAAACAGCCTGGCCTGCAATACATGAGCATGGACGAGGCAATCAAGCACTGTAATTCGGGAGTCAGCATCTGGGAGTGGGCCAGTAACGACAAAGGTGGAGAGCCGGATGTGGTCATGGCATGCGCAGGCGACATTCCTACTCTTGAAACACTTGCCGCTGTAGAGATACTGCGTGAGCAGGCCCCTGATTTAAAAATAAGGGTAGTTAATATTGTAAATTTGATGAAGCTTCAGCCGCAGAACGAGCATCCCCACGGCCTTTCAGACAAAGAGTTCGATACGATTTTCACCACGGACAAACCGATTATATTCAACTTCCATGGATATCCGTGGCTTATACACCGTCTCACCTATCGCAGAACAAACCACAAAAACCTTCATGTAAGAGGCTATAAAGAAGAGGGAACAACTACTACACCTTTTGACATGTGTGTGCTGAACGACATCGACCGCTTTGATCTTGTGGCGGACGTCATAGACCGAGTTCCGAAGCTGGGCTATCATGCAGCTTATATCAAGCAGTACGTTCGTGACAAACTGATTGACCATGAGGAATATATCAAAAAGTATGGTCAGGACATGCCTGAGATAAGAGGCTGGAAATGGGGGCTGAACAGTGAGCAGGATTAAGTTACAAAAATAAAACCGCCTCTTCAGCGAGAATGCGTGCCTCATCAACGCATATGACACGGATATCAATTTTGCTGTTTCCGGAACTGATTTGTCCTTCTTTGCCAACCGTTGCGTCATTAGACCGTTCATCGAGTTCTATACCGCACCACTGCATGTTCTCAAGAATTTTTTTTCGTATAACAGGAGAATTTTCTCCCACGCCGCCTCCGAATAAAATCGCTTCTGCACCTCCAAGTGCCGTCATATAAGCGCCAATATATTTCTTTGTGCGGTAGCAATAAAGACTAACTGCAAGACGCGCAGCGGGTTCATCTGATTCAAGCAAAACACGCATATCACCGCTGATTCCGGAAACACCCATTAGTCCTGACGATTTGTTCAGCAGTCTGTCGATTTCTCCGGCAGTCAAACCGGCTTTTTTCTCAAGATAGATTAGTACACCGGGATCAATATCTCCTGAGCGGGTTGACATCATTAGGCCCTCAAGAGGCGAAAAACCCATGGATGTGTCTACAGGCCCTCCGTCTTTTAAAGCTGTTATTGAACAGCCCGAACCCAGTTGAATGGAAATCACACGCCCGCCTTCTTTAATCCCGGGCCGGAGTTCTTTCCAGCGCTCAAGCATTGCCTTATGGGCAATGCCGTGAAAACCGTAACGCCTGATTTCATGCTTTTTCAGCAGGTCTTTTGGAAGCGCATAGATTGATGCAACTTCCGGCATCT
>CAYFYW010000357.1:0-2982 GCA_964347425.1 uncultured Nitrospirales bacterium | reverse complement strand
GTTTCCGAAGAAGTAACAATCGAAGAGCCCTTGGAAACACCAGCAGAAGAGATACCTACTGAAGAAATTGCTGAAGCGACAACCGAAGAGGTTGCTGAGGTTACTGCTGAAGAGGTTGTAGAGGTTCCTCCCACCGAGGAAGCGGTTGAAACGCTGCCTGTGACACCGGTAGAGGAGACGCTTGAAGAAGACGTACCCCTTGAAGGGGTCATTGAAGAACCCGTGGTCACCAAAATTCCTGCTGGAACAGTTACTGAGGAAGCCGCAACCGAGGAAGGAGCTGTAACCGAAGAAGAAACTGAGGCGACAACCGAAGGAGAGTCCTCCTACCAAGAAGAGGAGGCGACAACCGAAGAAGCATACGAGAGCTATTAGTCAAAGAAACTCTACACGAACTTTCCTCCCTTTTTCTAAACTCCCAACTCGTTGAGAAAGAAGTATTCCATACGCTCTGGAAAATAAGAAACTGTTGCGGAGTACATAGGATATACGTCGCAAGCGCGAAGGAAATCCAACTGGGTAAGTTTCGCGCTCCAACGTTGCTTTTTATACCACGTTTTCCAAGCACGCGCGTAAATTAGGGGCTACATGGGGATAGTTCACGCTGCGAGGAGGAGACGGGATGGTGTGCTGGAGTTTGTAGCAGACTCTCGTGGCGGAGGTGTTGCCGTATCCCTACTCTGAAAAACTTTCCAGAACCAACGATCGATGGATACTCATGTACTACGATCTTCCTTTGGCTTGTTAGAAGAAACGGAGTGCGGGCGAGAAGACAATAGTCAAAGAAGCAAAGATCAAGGCACTTATTATGATTTGGGCAATCCATCCACCAGTCCTCTCATAAAACACTTCAGCTGATACTATTGATATTACAAGCGGAATGAGCACGAGGTTTAGTCCGAGCACAAAGAAACCCAAGCGTATGAAAGGCATGAACAGTGACAGAATCGTTGTTATTACCACCAATTCTAGTACGAAAGTCAGGAAGAGCACTGTAAGTTCAAAGAACACAGAGTACACCATTCGTTTTATGCCGTCTCCCATCATCGGTCTTGCAAAGCCCTTAAAGAATGATTCGTAGAACACGAAAACAAAGACGAAGAAAAACGTGTACATGGGCAGAGAGATTAGCCTAGTTGATGCCGTTGAAAATGTAGATGTAGTGTATTCTCCTAGTGTTACAGAGAACAATACAATGAACGCTATCGCACCGATGATTCCTAGTGTGGCATCAAACTTCAGTGATGGCTTTTTGATTGATTCTTTGATGAACTTTAAGTATGAGAATTCCTTGTTGCTACGTTCCAGTTTTTTCCTTGCAAGGAGTCCAACTATAATCGAATTTCCTAAGAACAGCGCTGTTATGAAGTTTGTGAACAAGAGAGGAGTTGCCAATCCTAACGCGAACGACATTACCGCTGCGACGAGCGATCCGAAGACCCCAGCGAGCAGAATCGCTGTGAACCCTGTTTTCACCAAAGCCTTTCGATCAGTTTCCCGCCTTGCTTCCGACTTTCGTTTTTCCCGCCACATCTTCCCGTGTGCCAGCGACAGTGCTGATACGATTGTTATTGTGCCGCCAGCAAGTGACACATATACTGCCACATGGATCAGAGTGGGACTAGTTGTGAGAGATTGTTCCGCTCCTAAGACGTGACTCGTTGCCCATTTTACAATCTCACCTATTACCAACGCACTGTACAGGATGTTAAGATGATCCGGACCATCGACAATGAAAAGTTCCCTCTCTGTTCCATTTATGGAATGGGGCTCATTGAACGCCAGAGTTCCATTGACGGACCTATAGAATGTTTGCTTAACCGTGGTGGAGTTTATCACCGCATCCCCCGTTGATATTATTAGAAGCAGGTTTCTTGGAATTGTAGTGTTAACCAAGTCTGGTGACGAGACTGGAGCGACGCCGATAGTGGCCACAGCCGATGCTAGTTGGGAACCCAGGTTGAGTATCACCCCTCCTCCCATGCTGTGTCCTATTAGAACGATCTTTGAAGTGTCCCCTATGCCCTTCGCTTGCAGAGACTGGATGACTGCTTTTACATCGCTACTGAAATCGTCAAGTCCACCCATAATCCCTTCACTGGACCCATGACCCCTGAGATCCACTGATGCACAGATAAACCCCTTATCGGCAAGGGCCAAAGCGATCATCCTCATCATTATCCTGTTTCCAGAGAAACCATGAAGCAACATCGCCATAGGAGCATCCATTGGGGGGTCTAGCCTCATTGTGACATCGTACACTATTTGTACGCCATCCGCCGTGGTTGCTGTGAACATATTTGTAGGCATTTGAAGTTTCACTAGAGCAAGCGGAGGAAGACCTGAAGCAAGGATAACTGTACCCAAAACTAATAACAATATAACGCTTCTAGACATCGAGAAAACACCAGATACGCGTTGACGTGAAGCTGATTTTTGTTACCGCTGCTCCTCTCCCCATCCTTCCACGTTAATCTCGTGTTTCTCCTATTTATGCACGCCATCCAACAGTTTGGCCTATTTCAATCACCTCATAAAAATCTAGAACAAAAAAAGGAACGTCTTGCGCGCGCACAACTAAAACGAATTCTGAAGAAGTACTGGCGGTGCTTTCGATGACAACCCCACTTCCTAGACAGGTTTAATTATGACCGCGGTTCCTTATGCAGAACAGATTGTCGCCATGCCCTGCAGTATGTCTCTTCGAAGTCTGCTCCAATAACAGCGTTTGCCCCCATGCGCGTATTATCCTCATGATATCAATGGGCGTGAGGAAGACACAACATTTATGAATACAGTTAAAGGCAAAACACAACAAAGAAACCGTGTCAAGGAAGGAACAAAAATGCCAATCCAAAAAGGCGACTTCATCCTCATCAACTACACAGGCAAAGTCAAAGAAACAGGAGAAACCTTTGACACAACCACGGAAGAAGTGGCAAAGAGAGAAAAACTCTACAAAGAAGGAGAAATCTACGAACC